>JAOTYD010000008.1 GCA_029862005.1 Gammaproteobacteria bacterium
TGGAATATAGCCAGATTGAGCCATAGCAGTCCGATTATATAGACAGGCAAGGCCCGTACGAACCAGCGCTCGCGCTCTTTACCCATCTTGTGGAACGCGCGGAAAATCTCAGGGATGCCTTGCAGCATCAGGAGAAAGCCACCGACTGGCATCGCCAGGCGCGCGGGCCACAAAAGTGGTCCCCAGGCACTGTCGATCTGCATGGTTTCACCTCTTGAAAAGGCGAGCCACCAGAACTCCGAGGCTATAATAGTGAAGAAGATCATCGAAGGCATAAAGAACAAGAGGTACAGTGTTGCATCTACTGTCGCCTGTGTCTTTGCCGACCAATTTCGGTAGAGGAAGTCGGCGCGGATATGAACACCGCGCATCAGACCGTAGCCCGCGGCCGCCATGAAGAGCACCCCGGCTATCATACGACTGGTGTCATACACCCAGAGCGTGGGGCCAAGCCCAAGGGCCTGGGCGAGACCTTCGAACCCGGCATTTTGCAAGATCGCAAACGAGTTACGAGAAAGGACTTCGAGCACCACTACGGCAATGAGTGGTACCATGAGCAGGGCAATAATCTGACCCGCCCGGTAATTAATGATGTCAATGGCTGCGGTTATCGGGCGTTGCCAGGGTGTCATATCCTCTGGCGTCTCGCCAGGTGACTCGGCACGTCGCTCCGCAATCAGTTCGTCCGCAATCTCGAGCTCTTCCGGATTTACCTCAAGCTCTTCTGGGTTTGCCTCATCTTTGGTCATACCCACTTCCCCCTCGTTTTTCTTGCCCTTTTTGGGCTCTCATTATTTAAATGGGCCCGGGCCCTTATGGAAACTTCGAAGCGAGGCCCTGATGGGCCTCGCAACGAATCTTTTTTTATTTTTTAAGTGTATCCGCGTGTGCGCGACCCAAACTTGCGTTTGAGGTCTGTGCACCCGCCCAGAATGGTACCACGGTGTCGGCGAAATCCTTTTGCGACTGCCACACTTCTGCGAAGAACTTGTTTTCTTTCGCAGCTTTTTCCAGCGACTTTTTAGCGGCCGCCATGTACTCGGTGAAGTAATCCGCAGGAGTATCTTCCAGGATAACACCGTGATTATCCGTCAGATCTTTCAACGCCTTACCGTTCTCAAAGATTCGGTAGGACATGGATTTTGACAGAGACGCGTTTGCCGCCACTTCCATGGCTTTTTGCTCAAGCGGGGTCAGCGAGTTGTAGAAATCGCCATTCACATACATGTCCGCGTTCACGGTCACCTGGTGCAGACCCTGGAGGTAGTAGTGCTTTAGCACTTTCTGGAAACCAAAGACGGAGTCTGGCTTGGGGCAGCACCACTCGGCTGCGTCGATCGTACCCTTCTCGAGCGCGGGCAGGATGTCGCCGCCGCCCATGGCAACCGCTGGAACACCGATTTCAGCGTATGCGGCACCAACCATGCCTGGAGGTGCACGGAAGCGCATTTGACGGAAGTCATCCATCGACTTGATCGGCTTTGGGAACCAACCGAGTGCCTCAGGGCCTACTGGCTGCAACATGAATCCCTTGACGTTTACGCCCATTTCATCCCACAGACGGTCATACAGCTCTTTGCCGCCGCCGTACTGGAACCAGCTCAGGAACGCGATGTTATCGAGACCTACACCGGCACCCGCAACAGGCGCGCCGAACAGGTTCGCCGCAACGTGCTTACCACCCCAATAATGTGTCCAGGCGAAGCCACCTTCAACCAGACCCGCGTCGACAGCATCTATGATGTCGCGTGGTCCAACAACAGCGCCTGCTGGCAGAACTTCGATGGTGAGCGACCCATTAGTCAGGGCTGCGACGTCTTTTCCGAACTCCTTCAACATAACGACTTCGTCAGCTGAGTTGGGTAGCACCGACTGGATACGTAAGACCTTGGCCTTTTCTGCCGCCATGGCAGACGATGCCATGAGGGCCAAGGCTGCTGTACAGGCAGCTATATATTTTAGTTTGATCATGTCTACTCCTCTAATTAAGAAAGCCTTCGTTATGTTATGCGCCGCGAGGCTGAAGGCAGCGCCCCGGAGCTTGTTGGGCCGGCGGTCCGACCCGAGTTCAATGCCGAAAACCGGCAAGAGTTAGTTTAAATGAGACTCTCGGTCTCGATATTACAGCTTTTTGCGATTGAGTAACAGAGCTAAATGCCTATAAATTTCGGTATCCCAAAAACCGAACTTGATGGAGCTATTCAGAGTAGAACCATCTAACAGATTCGTCAACGGGTCTTAAACGAGAATATTTGTTCCGTTTTAGCGGCACTTATAGTATCGTCGAATCGAAACATGTAACGATAGGGGGCTCGTGGATCAATTCGACTATATCGTCGTTGGCGCCGGATCGGCTGGCTGCGTGCTCGCCAATCGGCTGTCGGCGAATCCGGCGCACAAGGTGCTGTTAGTCGAGGCCGGGGGCAGGGATTTAAGCCCCTGGCTGCACATACCGGTCGGCTATTTCAAAACCATGCATAATCCCGGTTTCGACTGGTGTTACCTGACCGAACCGGACCCGGGTATCGCCGGACGTCGGCTGCAGTGGCCCCGGGGTAAAGTGCTCGGTGGGTCGAGTGCGCTCAACGGTTTGCTCTACGTGCGCGGTCAGCCGGAGGATTACAATCGCTGGGTCGAGCTGGGTAATCCTGGCTGGAGTTTTCGAGAGGTACTACCGTACTTCAAGAAATCGGAAGACAACGATCGTGGCGCCGACGAGTTTCACGGTGTGGGTGGGTTGCAAAAGGTGTCGGACCTGCGCCTGCGACGACCGATTGCCGAACATTTTATCCAGGCCGCGACCGAAATCGGTATTCCTTTCAACGAGGATTACAACGGTGCCGAGCAGGAGGGGGTCGGTTATTTTCAGCAGACCGCGTATCGGGGCTTTCGCTGGAGTACCGCGAAGAGTTTCCTCCGACCCGCCAAAAAACGGCCGAATCTCCGGGTGTTGACCAACGCCCAGGCAACCGGGCTGATCCTGGAGGGAAAACGGGTAACCGGGCTACAGTATCGGCAGGGCGGCCAGCAACGCTCGGCGATGGCCAGTGCCGAAGTCATCCTCAGCGCCGGCGCGATCAATTCGCCGCAGATTTTGCAGTGTTCCGGTATCGGTGACCCCGAACAACTGAAAGCCGTGGGGGTCGAAACACGGCATGCGCTCCCCGGGGTCGGCAAGAACCTGCAGGATCACCTGCAGATCCGTCTCGTGTTCAAGACTAACAAGCGCACCCTCAACGATGAGTTGAACAATTGGGTAAAACGCATGCTGGTGGGCATGCAGTATGTGCTGACCCGAACCGGGCCTTTGACCCTGGCCGCCAGCCAGGTCGCGATTTTCACCCGCTCCAGCGATGCGGTGCAGCGTCCCGATATCCAGTTCCACATGCAGCCCCTGTCGGCGGACAAACCCGGTGATGGCGTGCATCCGTTCTCGGCGTTCACCTCGTCGGTCTGCCAGCTCCGACCGCACAGCCGGGGCACTGTTGCGATCAAGTCACCGGACCCGCTGCAGGCGCCGGCGATGATGCCCAATTATCTCTCCGACGAGCGCGACTGCGAGGTCGCCGTCGGCGGTATTAAAGTCGCCCGACGTATCTGCGAAGCACCGTCTCTGCGAAATTGTGTCATCGATGAGTATGTGCCGGGTAGGCAGTTTCAGACCGATGCGGAACTGCTCGAGGCCGCGCGTAATTACAGCCAGACAATCTACCATCCGACCAGTACCTGTAAAATGGGGGTCGATGCGGACGCGGTGGTCGATCCGGAATTGCGTGTACATGGACTCGATGGATTGCGTGTAGTCGATGCTTCGATTATGCCGGAGATCGTATCCGGCAACACCAATGCGCCGACTATCATGATTGCGGAGAAGGCAGCCGACATGATTCTGGGGAAAAAGAGGTAATTTGGTTGCAATACCGTTTAAAAATTGCAAAAATGAGACTTTAAGTACCATTATAACAAACGAATGACTTTGGCTTTAACCTGACCTGGTTTGCGATTCTCGTGGCGGGGAATCTGCAAACCGCCTGGCTATCGCCACCAGTGGCGCTATCCGCCTATTTTTTGAAGGGGGTAGTGCCGGAATGGGACTTAAAGGATATCTATGGCGGCATGATGTAATTCATGGTGATCCAGGTGATCGGTTTGTTGCTGATTATCTTCTTCCCGCAGATCGCCTTGTGGTTACCCGAGTACCTTTATCCAACCCCTTAGTTTGAGATTTAGATAATGAGTGTAGAAATTGTAAAAAAGGCATCCAAGACCCCGGCCACGGGTGAGGACGACACCGCGCAAATCGTGCGCACCATGCTGCAAGAAATTGAGGAAGGCGGTGAAGCAAAAGCGCGTGAGTACGCACAAAAGCTGGATGGCTGGGACAAGGATATCGTCCTCAGTCGCGCTGAAATCGATGCGGCGATTGAACTGGTGCCAGAGCAGGCCAAGCACGACATTCAATTTTCGCACGCGCGCGTCAAGAGCTTTGCCGAGGCGCAGCTTGCCAGTATGACCGAGTTTGAAACCGAGCTGTCGCCCGGTCTGTTTGCCGGCCAGCGCCTGATCCCGGTCAATACCGCTGGCTGCTACGTTCCCGGCGGTCGCTACGCGCATATAGCCTCGGCCATCATGAGCATCACCACGGCACGCGTTGCCGGCGTCAAGCAGGTTATCGCCTGCTCGCCGACGCACCCGGACCGCGGCGTGCACCCGGCGATTATTTACGCGGCCGATCTGGCCGGCGCCGATACCATACTCTCTCTCGGAGGCGTGCAGGGCATCGCAGCAATGGCCTTCGGTCTTTTTACCGGCCACCCGGCCGATATCCTGGTCGGGCCCGGTAATCGTTTTGTCGCCGAGGCCAAGCGGATTCTATATGGGCGAGTCGGCATCGATCTGTTCGCAGGGCCCACTGAAATCCTGGTGATTGCGGATGACACGGCGGATCCGGAAATCGTTGCCTGCGACCTGGCAGGGCAGGCCGAGCACGGGCTCGATTCACCCGCGTGGCTGGTTTCCACCTCTGCCGAACTGGCACAGCAGGTGATCGACCTGATGCCGAAGTATATCGAACGCATGGCAGAGCCGAATCGCTCCACGGCTGAGAGTTCCTGGCGTGATTACGGTGAAGTGGTCGTGGTCGGTACGCGTGAAGAGGC
Source organism: Gammaproteobacteria bacterium (assembly GCA_029862005.1). Classification (NCBI taxonomy): domain Bacteria; kingdom Pseudomonadati; phylum Pseudomonadota; class Gammaproteobacteria; species Gammaproteobacteria bacterium. The sequence goes on from JAOTYD010000008.1 coordinate 5,160, forward strand.
GGTCAAGGTCAGCGATGATTATGCCCCCGAACACCTCGAGGTGCAGTGTGAAGATCTCGACTGGTGGCTGCAGCATTTAAGCAACTATGGCTCGCTGTTTCTCGGTGAAGAAACCACGGTCGCCTATGGTGATAAGTGTTCCGGCACCAACCATATCCTCCCAACCAAGGGCGCGGCTCGCTATACCGGGGGCTTAAGTGTCAGCAAATTTATCAAGGTACTGACCTGGCAGCGTATGACAGAAGAAGCGAATCGCGATGTCGGTGCGGTTACCGCGCGAATTTCACGTTCCGAGGGTATGGAGGGGCATGCGCGTTCCGGTGATGATCGCCTGTATAAGTATTTTCCGGGAGAGGAATTCGAACTGGGTATCGAGTAAAATCTCGCCATGCCCGCGATTCTTGACCAGTTCAAGCTAGCCGGTAGTAACTTTGTTGTGACCGGAGCAAGCTCCGGAATCGGTCGTGCCATGGCAGGTTTCCTGGCGCAGGCCGGTGCCGGTGTGGTGCTGGTGGCGCGACGCGAAACCGCGTTGGCCGAGGCCGTCGACGAAATTAATACCGGTGTTGACAAAGCCAGTTACGTGGTCGCCGACCTTGAACAGCGCGATCAGCTTGCGGAAATTGCCGCTCAATGCAAGTCGTCGATCAAGGGTGGGCATATCGATGGCATCGTTAATGCTGCCGGACTTAACCTGCGCGAACCGGTTGAGCAGGTATCGATCGAGAGCTGGGATGTCACGATAAACCTGAACCTTTCAGTTCCATTTTTCTTCACGCGCGAATTTATACCAGAGATGCGCAGTCGAAAATTTGGCCGCATCATCAACATTGCCTCGTTGCAATCGACGCGCGCTTTTCCAAATGGTCTGCCCTATGGTGCTTCCAAGGGTGGCATCTGCCAGTTGACACGCGCCATGGCAGAAGCCTGGTCACGCCACGGTATTTGCTGCAACGCGCTGGCACCCGGATTTTTTCCGACCGAGCTCACGGCCCCGGTATTCGATAATCCCGAGAGCCGGGATCGGTTCGCGCAACAAACCGCGATCGGGCGTAACGGCGAACTCGAAGATTTATCGGGAGCTACCATATTTTTTGCCTCGCCGGCGTCGGGTTATATTACCGGCCAGACCCTGGCGGTCGATGGAGGATTCACCGCAAAATGAAAGCACTAGTTTACACCGCCAACGAGGAGATGACTTACCGCGATGAGCCGGAACCGACGCCCGACCAGGGCGATGCGCTAATTGCAATCGAATCTGTCGGTATCTGTGGGTCCGACATGCACGCCTACCTTGGACACGACGAGAGGCGGGTGCCACCTTTGATACTGGGTCATGAGGCAGTAGGCACGGTCATCGAGGGTGGCAATAGCGGGCAACGGGTCGTGTTGAATCCACTCATCACCTGTGGGATCTGCGACGATTGTCTCGGCGGACGCCAGAACCTGTGCGCGAGTCGCGACTTGATCGGTATGTATCGCGCCGGCGCTTTCGCCGAGAAAATTGCGATTCCCGAGCGTAACCTGATCCCGGTACCGCAAGGAATGCCGAGTGAACACGCGGCGCTGACTGAACCGGGTGCGACCGGTCTGCATGCGGTTTTGCTCGCCGAGCGGATCGTCAGTCGGCCCTTGAGCGAATCGTGCGCGCTCGTCATTGGCGCCGGTTCGGTCGGTTTACTGACCGCGTTGATACTGCGTGACAAGGGCGTCGAAGAAATCGTGGTCGCCGAAACCAACCCGTTGAGGCGCGAACTGGTTGCACAACACTGCGATTTTGAGTTGATTGATCCGATTACTGAACAGCCAGCGGCACAACGCTTCGATTGCGTGTTTGACGCGGTCGGTGGAGCAGTCACGCGCGAGCAGGCGGTGCCGGCTACTCGATCTGGCGGGATTATCGTGCATATCGGTTTGATGGATAACAAGGGATCGATGGACGTGCGCGCGATGACTCTGCGCGAGATCACGTTTATCGGCACCTATACCTATACCCCGTTAGATTTGGGCGCCACGCTGCATAAATTAAACAGCGGTGCGCTTGGCAGCCTGAACTGGATTGAACAACGACCATTGGCCGATGGCGCCGAGGCATTCAGCGAGTTGCTACATGGGCAATGTGCTGCGCCTAAGGTTGTTTTAAGTACCGTTTAAAGTCAGTAGTCAAACCGTCCGAACCGTACCAGCGGCCCGGGTTTCCACTCCCGGGCTTTGGCGGTTTAGTTCAGGCGCTGGTCTTAACCTTGATCACGGCCTCGTGCCAGTCGGCCAGCAGCAGGCTGCGCTGATGGGCTTCCATTTCGGGATCAAACTCCCGCTCCGCCTGCCAACGCCGCGCAACATCGTCAAGCGAGTCGAATAATCCGACCTGCAGGCCGGCGAGGTAGGCGGCACCCAGCGCGGTGGTTTCGGTCTCCACTGGCCGTTCGACAATGATGTCTAGCATGCTGGCGAGAAACTGGCACAGCCAGTTATTTTGTACCATGCCACCATCGACACGTAACCGGGTCGGGGTTATACCGTCGCGGCGCTTGGCCTCGAGCAGGTCGAAGGTCTGGTAGCAAATCGATTCGAGCGTGGCGCGCACCAGCTCGGCCGGCCCGGTATCGCGCGTAATGCCAAATATTGCACCACGAGCTTCGGGATCCCAGTGCGGGGCACCCAGACCGGTAAACGCCGGCACCAGGTAGACCCCATTATTGGAATCGAGCGATTCGGCCATGGCCTCGGTTTGATGCGCCGTATCGATGATGCCGATGCCATCGCGCAGCCACTGCACCGCGGCACCGGCAACGAAGATCGAACCTTCCAGTGCATAAGTCGTTTTTCCGGCAAGCCGGTAGCCAACCGTAGTTAACAGCTTGTTGCTTGACGCCAGTGCCTGCGCACCGGTATTCAGCATCATGAAACAACCGGTGCCATAGGTGCTCTTGATCATTCCGGTTTCGAAACAGGCCTGGCCGACGAGCGCGGCCTGTTGATCGCCAGCAACACCCGCGATTGGAATTTCGACGCTCAGCAATGACTTGCTGGTTACCCCGTAGTCAGCAGCACAGTCGCGAACGTCGGGCAATAGTGACTCGGGAACGTCAAGCATGTCGAGTAGTTCGGTATCCCATTGCTGTGTATGGATATCGAACATCAGCGTGCGAGAAGCGTTGGTAGCGTCGGTGGCATGAACCTTGCCGCCAGTCAGGCGCCAGATCAGGAAACTGTCGATCGTACCGAAAGCCAGTTCTCCCTTGGCGGCACGGGCTCGTGCGCCCTCGACATTTTCGAGAATCCAGTTAACCTTGGTGCCGGAAAAATAAGGGTCTAGCAGTAGCCCGGTTTTTGCGGTAACCATAGCTTCCAGGTTTTGGGCGCGCAAGGTTTCGCAATAGTTGGCGGTGCGGCGATCCTGCCACACGATCGCGTGGTAGATCGGCTCGCCGCTGGAACGGTCCCAGACCACGGTAGTTTCGCGCTGGTTGGTAATGCCGATCGCGGCGATTTCGCGATTGTCGGTACCCGCCTTTTCAAGAGCGTCACGCACTACTGTCAGTGTTGTCGTCCAGATTTCTTCTGCGTTATGCTCAACCCAGCCATCCCTCGGAAAATGCTGCGAAAATTCCTTTTGTGCGGTAAAGCAGGCATGCCCGTTTTCGTCGAACAGCATGGCCCGTGAACTGGTGGTGCCCTGGTCGATGCTGAGAATATACTGACTCATCTAAAAATCCTCTGTGCTGTCATCCCGAACTCGACTCGGGCTCTTGCAATCATCGCATTATATCGAGATTCCGATATGTCGGACCACCGCTTATGCGGGAATGACGGCAAAGTTTATGCGTCATCCCGGGCTTGACCGATACGTCGGACCGCCGGGATCTTGTAATGTCGCCGTGAATCAAATATTCCCGCCGGGCCGCGCAGGTTCGCGAGAGAATGAGACTATTTCGCAAAATACTCATCGAAACGTGCCTTTGCCTCGTTGCCAAATAGCTTTTCGCAGGCCTCGAACAGACCTGCCGATTGTTGCAGTGTCGTACGCGACACCAGCAACTCGATCTTGGAGCGGCGCCTGAGATAATCTTCGAGTTTGACGATCATTTCATTGTGCGCCAGGTATTCTATTTCGCAACGGCGGATGCCGGTGTTTTCAATCAACGGCTCTGTCAGGGTGGGGTTCCGCTCAATCGCGTTGAGCAGGGTCTCGGCCTGTGCGCCATAGCGGCGCCACAAGCGCCTGCTTAAGGGTTCACAGGTGTCGTTGGCGAAAAATTCATCGAGCCCCAGCTTGCTTGCACGTTTGAAATAAGCCTGTTGTGCCTGATCATCGGGTTCCCCATACCATTTCTCGACATGATCCAGTTTCAGGCCGAGTTCGGCGACGCAAGCACAAATCTCGTTGCCGACATTCAGGCAGTCAGTCAATTTGCCACCAAAAATACTGATGTGACTCTGACCGGCGGACATCTCAATCACGTGTTTGCGCGATAGTTGCTGGACGTCAATCGAATTATCGCCGAGCTTGCGTGTTGCCAATGGCCGTACGCCACAGCGCTCGGCAATAATATCCCCGGGTACTAGCGGTGTGGGTAGATCGAGTCGGGCATTTATGTTCGATAGCACGAAATCACGATCCTCATCGGTTACCGCGGGGACAGGATCGTCAACCTTCGTGTCGGTAGTACCGATGCAGGTCCGGTTTGCCATGGGTATTGCAAAGAACAGGCGTTCATCGTCGGCAAAAAATGCAAGCACGCGATGATTTTCCGAAATCTGCGGTACGATCAGATGGATGCCTTTCGATAAAACGTGTTGGTATTCAGTCTCGACGCCGGTGAGCGCATTATGGCTGTCGACGAAGGCACCCGCCGCATTGATCAGGATTCTGGAGCGAATTTCAAACGAGTTGCCGTTGATCTGGTCCTGTGCCTGCGTGATCCAGTGGCCATTCGCATCGCGGGTCGCTCCTTCAGATTTGACATAGTTGGCCGCAACACAGCCGTTGTCGAGTGCGCTGCGCACGAAGTTGAATACAAAGCGAGCGTCGTTATCATGCAGAAACGCATCTGAGTACTCGATTCCGGCGCTGCTTATGCCCGTGTTGATTAAGGGTTCGATCTGCTTTAAACGACGCGGTGAAACCAGCTTTGGTGTGCGAGTTTTACCCCGGCCCAGCAACCAGTAGAGCCAGGTACTTGCCAAGATAATCCAGGGGTGAAATCGAAAACGTTTGTTGACCGTCATCAGGAAGCGAATTTCCTTGACGGTAGAGGGAAAGCTGTCGAGCAACTCGTTGCGCGACTTGCACAGTCCCGCAACCAGGCCGAACTCATAGCCTTCCATGTACTTGATACCGCCCCAGACCAGGTTGGAGGATTGCTGGCTGGTGAAACCGGCAAAGTCTCCGGCATCGATCAGCGCGACGCTTGCCCCACGTGCTGCCAGTGCCGCAGCCGTTACCGCACCGTTGATGCCACCACCCACAATCAGAACTTCAAAGGCTTCATTTTCGAGGCGCGCAATATTGCCGTTACGCAGGTCCATCGATTTACCGACACGGCTCCCTGTGATTCAAATTTACAGCCAATTCAGACTTTCCTGAAAACAAAGACGAACCAGCCAATTGCCAACGCCAGCGCGCCCCATAGCGGGGTGCCGATAAAGGCCAGCCATCCCAGGTTGATAAATCCCGTGCCCAACCATGAAATGAAGAGGCGATCACCACGAGTCGTATCGATGCCGAATATACCGCGGCGTGGATTACCCCCGGGGCTGAATTTTTCCCAGACGCCCATGGTGACGATTGACCCCACCAACGTTATGAAAAACGCGGCGGTCGGCCAGGTCCATGCCATCCAGGATAAATCTAACACGGGGCACCCATCTGACTAAACACGTCCCAGGGCAAAACCCTTGGCGATGTAGTTGCGCACGAAGTAAATGACAAACGCTCCCGGTATGATGGTGAGCGAACCCGCGGCGGCCAACAGTCCAAGTTCGTAACCCGAGGTACTTGCCGTTCGCGTCATGGTCGCTGCAATGGGCTTGGCTTCAACCGAGGTCAGGGTTTTTGCCAGTAACAGTTCCACCCACGAGTACATGAAGCAGAAGAACATGGCGACGCCGATACCGGCTGCGATGGTTGGGATAAAAATACGAATAAAAAATCGCCAGAAGGAGTAGCCGTCGAGATAGGCGGTTTCATCGAGCTCTTTCGGAATCCCGGACATGAAGCCCTCGAGAATCCATACCGCGAGCGGAATGTTAAACAGGCAATGCGCGAGCGCGACGGCGATATGCGTATCAAACAACTCGATCGATGAGTAAAGCTGGAAGAATGGCAGTGCAAACACGGCCGGGGGCGCCATACGATTGGTCAATAACCAGAAGAACAGATGCTTGTCACCGAGGAAACGATAGCGTGAAAACGCGTAAGCCGCGGGTAGCGCGACCGAAACCGAAATGAAAGTGTTGATGACCACGTAAATCAGCGAATTGATGTAACCGTTATACCAGGTTGGATCGGTAAAAATCTTGGTATAGTTTTCTAGCGTGAACTGTTGTGGAAAAAATGAAAACCCGCCCAGAATTTCGTTGGTCGTTTTAAACGACATCGACAGCAGCCCGTAGATCGGCAGCATCAGGAACAGGATATACAGGGTTGGCAAAACCCATTTTCTATTCATGCGGTCATTGCTCCTCGTTGCGCATCATCACGGTGTAAAAAACCCAGCAAATCAGCAACACGACCAGGAAGTAGATTAATGACATCGCCGCCGCGGGGCCGAGATCGAATTGCCCGAGCGCGATCTTGACCAGGTCGATCGACAGGAAGGTGGTGGTGTTGCCCGGGCCGCCTCCGGTCAGTACGAAGGGTTCGGTGTATATCATGAAACTGTCCATGAAACGCAACAGGATCGCAATGGTCAGTACCCGTTTCATTTTCGGCAACTGGATATAACGAAATACCGCCCAGCGACTGGCGCCATCGATGTGCGCAGCCTGGTAGTAGGCATCGGGAATCGAACACAACCCGGCATAACAAAGTAACACCACCAGGGAAGTCCAGTGCCAGACATCCATAACTACAGTCGTCATCCAGGCAGATACTGGTTGCTGGGTGAAATTGTAGTCAAAACCTATCGAGTTCAGGCTGTACCCGAGCAGGCCGATGTCGGGTAGCGCGAAAATGTTCCACATCGCACCGACGACGTTCCACGGGATCAGCAACGGCAGCGCCATCAGCACCAGGCAGACCGAGACCCATGGTCCCTTGCGCGGCATCGACAGTGCGACCGCGATCCCGAGCGGGACCTCGATCGAGATTATCATGCCGGTAAACAACAACTGTCGCAGTAGCGAATCGTGAAAACGTTCGGAACGCAGTACCTTCTCGAACCAGGTGACGCCTTCCCAGAAAAAAGCGTTATTACCGAAAGTTTCCTGCACCGAGTAATTGACGACCGTCATCAGCGGGATGAATGCGTTGAATGCCACCAGTAGTAATACCGGCACCACCAGCCACCAGGCTTTTTGATTGGTGGTTTTACGCACCTTTCGCCTCCACCACCCAGTCATCGCGATAAATGTGGAGATTGGCGGGATCGAATTGAATCATCGGGCTTTCCGGGGGTATTGCCTGGTCTTCTGCAACCAGCATCTTGATTTGCTCGGATTCGTGTTTGACGGTCACCACCTGGAAGCGCCCGAGGTCTTCAACTTTCTGAATCTCGACCGGAATCCCGTCATCGCCGAAACGAACAAACTCCGGCCGAATACCGATTTCGAGTTTACCGCTCAAATCGGTATCGGCCGGATAATCCGACGAGAGCGGATTATTCCCAAATACGGGTTGCCCGTTTTCTAGCCTGCAGGGCAGTACGTTCATCCCGGGTGAACCAATAAAGTAGCCAACGAATGTGTGTTTGGGCCTGGAAAATAATTCTACGGGGCTGCCGACCTGAACCACCCCGCCGTCATGCATGACGATGACCTGATCGGCAAAGGTTAGCGCCTCGACCTGATCGTGGGTAACGTAAATCATCGTAACCCCGATCTGTTGATGCAGCTCCTTGAGCTTCGAGCGCAGCTGCCATTTCAAATGCGGGTCGATGACCGTCAGTGGCTCGTCGAACAGAATTGCGTTGACATCCTCGCGCACCAGACCCCGGCCCAGGGAAATTTTTTGCTTGCCGTCCGCAGTCAGACCCGAAGCACGCTGCTGCAATCGCTCGGACAGGTCCAGCATGTCGGCGATCTCGGTAACTCTTTCCCGGATCCTTGCTTCCGGCATACCTCGATTGCGCAGTGGAAATGCCAGGTTATCGAACACGGTCATCGTGTCGTAGACCACCGGAAACTGGAAAACCTGTGCAATATGTCGACCGGCCGTAGGCAGCTGGGTCACCTCTTGATGGTCAAACAGAATCGAACCTTCTGACGGTGTCAGTAACCCCGAAATAATGTTTAACAAGGTCGTTTTGCCACAGCCTGAGGGACCGAGCAGCGCGTAAGCACCGCCATCTTCCCATACCTGGCTGACTTCCTTGAGCGCGTATACAGGTGCCTGGCCCGGTGGCGGGGGATAGGCATGGCGTACGTCCTTAAACTCGATTCGCGACATGCTACACCTGTGTTTCGATTAACATTTCGTTGGCGTCGAAATACAGGCAGCGATTCGAATCGAAGAAAAAACTGGCGCTCTCCCCAAATTCGTAGCCGTGAATACCGTGCGCCTCGCTAACCCAGTTATTGCCTTCGATAATGACGCGAATGATACTTTCAGAGCCGCTAATCTCGGCAATCTGAACCTCGCCATCGACTTCGACACCTTCGCCAACGGGTAATAAATGGTGCGGCCGCAAACCGATTTTATAGGCTCCGTCGGGCATCTCGGCGAGCCTGGGTGGCACGCTCCAGCTCACCGCGTCACTGAGGTAGGCGGTCTCACCACGTTTCTCGATCGAGGCGATATTAACCGGCGGGTCGGAGAAAACCCGGGCGCTCGCAAGCGATTCGGGATGGCGATAAATGGTCGAGGTTTTGCCGAACTGTACCACCCGCCCCTCGTCCAGGGTCGCCGTGTAACCCCCGAGCATCAGTGCCTCGAGCGGCTCGCTGGTAGCATAGACGACCGTGGCACCGGTATCGGCAAACATCCTCGGGAGTTCGTCGCGCAGCTCTTCGCGTAACTTGTAATCGAGGTTCGCAAGCGGCTCGTCCAGTAACACCAGTTCGGCCCCCTTGACCAGTGCCCGCGCCAGCGCGGTGCGCTGTTGCTGACCACCTGAAAGTTCACTCGGCAGGCGGTCGAGCATGGGTGTCAGTTTCAACAGGTCGGCAAAGCGACGCACCTTTTCATTAATTTCCTGTCGGGGTAATCCGGCAACCTTTAACGGTGAAGCGATGTTGTCGTAAACGCTGAAACTCGGGTAATTGATAAAGGCCTGGTAAACCATTGCAACGCTGCGCTTTTGCACCGGTATTCCGGTGACGTTTTCACCATTGACCCAGAGTTCACCACGGGTCGGTTTTTCCAGTCCTGCCATCAGGCGCATCAGCGAGGTCTTGCCGCTTAACGTGGTACCCAGCAGGATATTGAACTGGCCGGGTTCTAGCGACAAATCGGTTTCGTAGATATGGGTCTCAGCACCAACTCGCAGTGAAACCTGGCGTAATTCAATCGCCATTTAAGCGCTTCCCGCCAATTTTTCAGTCGCGTGGGCGCGTTTAATGATTTCAAGATTGACATCGTACTCGCGGCACAGCCGGATCGCTTCGTCGGGAATGCCGTCATCCGTAACCAGCGTTTCGATCGCCGAAACACCCGCAATTCGAATTGGCGCATGACGTTCAAACTTCATCGAGTCGGTGACCAGTATGACCGAGCGCGCATGCTGAATGATCGCCCGCGTGACGCGAACTTCCCTGAGGTCAAAGTCGAAAAACTCGCCCTCGCTGTCGATCGCCGAGCAACCGATAATGGCATAGTCAACCTTGAAGTTGTCGATAAATTCCTCGGCGCTGGAACCAACGATTCCGCCATCAGAGCTCCGAATTGCACCACCCGCGATCATGACGTCGAGGCTGGGGGCAGGCCACAGCATACTGGCGACGTTGATGTTATTGGTAATCACCAGCATCCCGCTGCGGTCGTAAAGATATTCGGCGACGCGCTCGGTGGTGGTGCCGATGTTGATGAACAGTGAAGAATTGTCGGGTAGTAACTCGGCCGCACGGCGGGCAATCTCGGATTTTTCCTCGCGCATCAGGATTTTACGAGCACCGTAGCCGAGATTTTCGACATTGTCTTTGACCACTGCGCCACCGTGAACCCGCTGCAGCAGCTGTTGTTCATACAGCTGGTTCAGGTCACGGCGAATGGTTTGTGGCGTTACCCGCAGGTGATTCGATAACTGGTCGACCTGAACCGATCCATGCTCACGGATATAGTCCATGATCAGATGCTGTCGACTGCTGATATCGGTGCTCATCGTGGTTTCACAGAAATTTGAGAGCAGACCACCCCCGGAGCCCTGTTTAACGAGCCCCGGCGGCAATCATGTTCAACGGTCTATCCCCAGACCGTTAGTTCTTCCAGCGTTTGATTAACTCGTCGTAGTTGACGGTCTGCCCCCTGGGCTTTTCGTTAACCTTGGCTTTCGGTGATCCGGGCTTGTTTAGCCAGACTGATGGATCCGATACCTTGTTGAGCCGTGGACCGCAGCCACCATAAGTACCCGCTTTCTCGTCCGCGGCCTGCATGCGCGACATGACGAGATCCATTTCCTCCGCGAGACGATCCATCGCCTGCTGCGGTGTGAAAGCGCCCGAGTTTACATCCCCGATTTGCTGCCACCAGATTTGGGCCAGCTTCGGGTAGTCGGGTACGTTGACACCGGTCGGTGACCACAACACGCGATCAGGCGAGCGATAGAATTCCACCAATCCTCCCAGTTTCGGGGCGCGCTCGGTGAACGACTCGTGGTTGATCGTGGTGTCGCGGATGAAGGTCAGTCCAACATGGCTTTTCTTGACGTCGACTGTTTTTGAAACCACGAACTGGGCATACAGCCAGGCCGCCTTGCGACGATCAACCGGGGTTGACTTGAACAGGGTCCAGGAACCTGCATCCTGGTAGCCGAGTTTTTGACCTTCTTCCCAGTAGGGTCCGTGGGGCGAAGGTGCCATCCGCCAGAGCAGATTTCCATCACCGTCAACGGTATTGTTGCCGGCACTCTGCGGAGCCACCATGGATGCCGTAAACGCGGTGTACCAGAAGATCTGCTGGGCCACGTTGCCTTGCGAAAGCGCTGGCAGCGACTGGTAAAAGTCATAACTAGCGGCGCCCGGTGGTGCATATTTGCGCAGCCATTCGTCCCACTTGCGGATCGCGTAAACTGCAGCCGGGCCGTTGGCGGCACCACCGCGGGAAACCGATGCGCCGACCGGGTTACAGCTGCCGGATTCCATGCGTATGCCCCATTCGTCGACGGGAATTCCGTTCGGCAGACTCTTGCTGCCGGCACCGGCCATCGATAGCCAGGCGTCGGTCATGCGCCAACCCAGGTCAGGTGCGCGCTTGCCGTAGTCCATGTGGCCATAGACCCGAACGCCATCGATTTCCTTGACGTGTACCGAGAAGAACTCGGCGATATCTTCATAGGCCGACCAGTTAACCGGAACGCCAAGGTCGTAACCGTACATGCTTTTGAATTTTTCCTGTAAATCCGCACGATCGAACCAGTCCTTGCGAAACCAGTACAGGTTCGCAAACTGCTGATCGGGCAACTGGTAAAGTTTGCCATCCGGTCCGGTGGTGAAGGATCGGCCAACGAAATCATCAACGTCAAGCATCGGATTGGTGACGTCTTTACCGTCGCCCGCCATCCAGTCCGACAGGTTCACCGCCAGCTGTAAGCGGGAATGAGTACCGATCAAATCCGAGTCATTGATGTAAGCATCGTACAAGTTACGTTGAGTTTGCATCTGGGTCTGCACTGCCTGCACCACCTCGCCTTCGCCGAGCAACTGGTGATTAACCTTGATCCCGGTGATTTCCTCGAACGCCTTGGTCAGGGTTTTGGACTCGTATTCGTGGGTTGGAATGGTTTCGGACAGAACGTTGATTTCCATACCCTGGAACGGCTTGGCAGCATTGATAAACCATTCCATTTCCTTCATCTGTTCTGATTTCGACAGTGAAGACGGCTGGAATTCGTTGTCCACCCAATTTTTTGCCTCGTCCATACCGGCATAGACGGATTGTGCACAGAACGCAGCAGCCGCAGCCACCAGCGCGATTCGCTTGATCATGAGAATTGCCTCCTCGGTTTTATGTTTATTTAGTTACTTCGACACGCCCGCTGAATCTACGCCCGCGGATTCAGATTGTCAATAATCTTTTTCGTTTGTTCGTATTAATGTTCATTTTGACGTTATATTTTCGTTTTATCTGAAAACTAACGATAAATCGGTGTCGGCTTTTACTCTATTCAAGGCTGCTTTAAGCCTTTATGATCGCTTCATGCCGAATCCCAAGCACTTGCTCATTGTTGCCCATAATCCGTCGGCCAACACCCAGAAACTGGTGGATGCGACGCTGCGTGGCGCCAGGCATGAAGATATCGAAGGGGTAGAGGTGAAGCATATTCCGCCGCTACAGGCAGTCGCCGATGACGTGCTCCGGGCGGACGCGATAATTCTTGGGACGACCGAGAATTTTGGCTATATGAGCGGTGCACTGAAAGATTTCTTCGATCGAATTTACTATCCCTGCCTGGAACATACCGAGGCAATGCCGTTTGCTGCGTATATCCGCGCGGGCCTTGACGGTACCGGCACCAAAATCGCGATCCGTAAAATCACGTCGGGATTGAAATGGAAAGCGGTGCAGGAATCGATCATATTGCATGGTGAATACCGGCCGGAGTTTGAAGCACAGTGCGAAGAGCTTGGCATGTTGATGGCCGCCAGTTTGGAATCAGGCATAATCTGAATGAAATAAATGGTCATTCCCGCGCAAGTTGCGGTCCGAAGTATCGGAATCTTGTATCGTGCGTATTTTAAAGGATCCCCGTTTGCACGTGGATCACATCATAGTCGTTGGGGGATTTTAAATGGCGGACTTTAGTGGAAAAAAAGCAATTGTTTTAGGGGGTACATCCGGCATCGGGCTGGCGACCAGCGAAATGCTGCGTGACGGCGGCGCTGAAGTCATCGCCGGTAGCCGCAGCGAACGTGAAATCGACGGCATCGAGTGCGTGCAGGTCGACGTGCTCGATCGTCCGGTATTGAGCACACTGTTCGAAAAACACCAGGGATTTGATTACCTGGTCAATGCGGCCACCGGGGGCCCCCGCGCCATAGGGCCTTTCCTCGAAATGGATCTCGACGGATTTCAGAATTCATTCGCCAAGCTCTGGGGCTATGTGAACAGCGTGCGTCTCGGGGTTCCGCAGATGTCACCGGGAGGCGCGGTGGTATTGTTCAGCGGTTATCCCGCGCGCAAGTATCGTCCGGGCACGCTCGCCATCGGCAGCGTCGGTGGTTCGGTTGAAGCCTTTATCCACCTGGTCGCCAACGAGGTCAGCCCGGTCCGTATCAACGGTGTTTGCCCCGGCCTTATCGATACGCCGATGTCGCCGCTGCAGGGTGACGAACGCAAGGCATACTATGACAAAGGCACTGCAGGTCATCTGATTCCGCGGGCCGGCACGGCTTCGGAATGCGCTGGCGCCGCAATCTTTCTGCTCGAAAACGAATTTGTAACCGGCACGATCATCGACGTCGATGGCGGTGCGATCGTGACATGAGTTTTGAAAAAATCAGTAAGCTGCTGACTGGAGATACCCCGGGGTGCACCACAGAACTGAACTATTTCCACATCGGGCCTGCTGATGCGGACAAAAAAGTCTACCTGCAGGCGGCCCTGCATGCCGATGAACAGCCTGGAATCCTGATTCTGCATCACCTGTTGCAATTATTACGTGACGCGGATACCGCCGGTGAACTGAATGCGCGCTTCGTGATTTTCCCGATGGTCAATCCACTCGGTATGGGCGATATCGAATTTGGTCAACACCAGGGCCGTTACAATCGCAGTACCGGGGTGAACCATAATCGTGCCTGGCCGGAACTTTATGATGCGGTCGGTGAAGCGCTTTTAAGCAAACTCGGTCCTGACGCCGACGAAAATCTCCGGCAGGTCCGCACAGCCTTGCTGGACTGGGTTGAAACCCTGCCGCAGGTTACCGTGCTGGATCAATGGCGCCGATGTCTAATCGGTGAAGCCTGCGACGCGGACTATGTTTTTGATGTGCATTGCGACGATGACTCGTTGGTCCATATTTTTACCGTGCCGCAGCTGGCGGAAACTATGCAACAGCTCGCCAACTGGACCGGGGCCGCGGCGACCTTGCTGGCAGAAGACAGCGGCGGTGGTTCCTTCGACGAGGTTTGGGCCGCTATCTGGTTGCGACTCGCATCCGAGTGCCCGGATAAACCTGTTCCCTTACCGGTCGTTTCTTGCACGCTGGAATACCGTGGTCGATTCGACACCTTTGACGAACTGAATCGACGAGACGCCGAAAATCTGTACGGTTATTTCCAGGAACAGGGTTTGATTACCGGAAAGTGGATCGGTCAAAAACACGAGGCTCCCGCACCCACTGATCTACGTGCGACCGAAATGCTGCGAGCACCGCAAGCAGGATTACTCGCCTATTGCGTGGAACTCGGGGACTGGGTCGAAAAGGGCGATCGCATCGCCGACCTGATCCGGCTCGACGGCGAGGGCGTGTTTGTTGAAAGAATCCCGTTGCTTGCGGGCACTTCTGGCCGGGTCATTTCACGTAAAGTCACGAAGTATGCCTGGGCTAATGCCAATGTTGCCAAGATTGTTGGTACTGAAATCCTCGAATCGCGCAGCGGCTACCTGCTCAGTGATTAATCCTGGTTTTCCTGGGTCCAGTTGCTCACGGGCAGATGCTCGTCGACATGTAGCCAGCTGACCTTTTCTTCAAGGAAACTGTGATCCTGCGGTGCCAGTCGCTCGAGATCGTCAAACAGGCCGAGTTGCATGTGAATTTCATCCGGACGGTCGCTGGTTTCGTAGGCAACCGGTGATCCACAATGCCCGCAGAAACTTCGCGTAACGCCATCATCGGTGGTAAACCGTTTTGGCACTGCCGCGGTGAATATTACTTGTCCTGGCTTAAAACCGGCAAAGGTCGTCATGACCGAACCACTTTGCCGGCGACAGGATTCGCAATGACAGTGCCCGACCCAGTCTGATTCACCGTCGATTTCGAATTTGACTGCACCACAGTAACAGTGGCCGGTTAATTTTTGTTCGTTCATTGAGGTTTTGCCGGAGGTCGATTGTATCCGGTTATTTAGAGTTCGATTTCATGACAAAGTCTTCGAGCTTCTTGTCAATGCCGAGGACATGCAGTTTAAGCCACTTGTATAGAAAATCGGAAAGCGAGATCTGTAGCGACGGGTGCATGCTCGGATCGGTTTCCAGCATCGCCTCTAGCTCCTCGCGGAAACGGTCATGCGCCTCGATGTGTTCTTCCTGATGGGGATATCCAAGTTCGACCATGTAGGTTTCTTCGAGGATGAAATGATGCTCGGCGTAAAGCTTGAGGCGAATCAGGATTTCGGGATCGAAGGGTACTTCCTTGATTTTATCGATCAGCTCGAACAAAACCTGGTGCTGCGTGTCCTGCCAGATGATGTCACTGGTTTTTTGCATTGCGCCGGATTCTGGGAAGATAGTCCGACCACGATAGATGAAAAGCTTGACCTTAGTCAAGGGATCGAAGTTTTGTAACCTGAGGGCCCTGGTTATTGGGGAGTGGTCGCAGCCGGCGTAAATGACATGATCGAAATCGCTTCGTTGATCAGTAGTTTGGCCTGCTCATGGTCGTTATACAAAAACAGCGTGTAGGCGTCGGCCATCTCGTTCCGATGCATGCCGATGATCAGCGCATTGCGATAGTCGGCGGCGAAATCAGGATTGATATCGAATGCCGAGGCCGCGGCCCAGTTGGCGTTGAATTTATCCAGCGCCTCCGCCTCGGGAAAAGTACTGGTTGCGGTCTCACCGCCGACTGACAAGCGATTAGTGATCGATTCGAACAGCAGCGGGAACAGGTGGTTGGGTTCGGGCGCGGCATTATGTGGGTCGTTGTATTCGATCTCGATACGGTTCAGCGGGCGCACGATAAATCGGACTTCGAGCGCTCCCGATTCATGCCTTAACGCGTATTCGTAGGGCAGAATGGCGTTCGCCTGCGTCGGCTGGTCAATATATTGAGTTTGCCGATGCATGCGCAATCCAGCTTCCCGCAGCAGCCGATCGAAGGCTGCGCGGGCATCCTTTTCCGCCGCATCTGCGGCCGTGGGTGTGCCCAGGTGAATCAGCACCAGCAGGGGCCCGAGCAACGAGGTTATGAATTTTCGGATTGCCATTGTTTCAATAGGTCCTCGGCCACCTGCGCCCAACTCGCTTCCGGCGACAGGGTCAGAAAGTGTTGCAGGTCTTTAACCGCGCTGTTCCGGTCGCCAAGGGCTTCGTGGGTCGAGGCGCGATTGAAATAGGCTGCCGGCACCTCCGGCTCGAGCTCGACGCAACGATTGAAATCAACCAGCGCCAGATCGTATTTTTCGGCTTCGAAATGCAGGCTACCGCGATTGAAATAGGCCGCGACAAATTTCTGGTCCAGCTCGATCGCACTATCCAGATCTCGCCGCGCATCGTCGTTGCGGCCGAACTGGCGATAGGCCTGGGCGCGATTGGTCAGCAGGATCGGGTCGTGCGGGTTCAATTCGACCGCGCGATTGAGATCGGCTAATGCCAGGCTGGTTTGCTGGTTTTGCAGAAACAGGCTCGAACGAACGCTCAACAGCATTGTATCGTTGGGGAATTTGCCGAGTGCCTCGTTTAATGTCTCCAGCGCCAGTGGTGCGCGCCCTTCGTCGAGATGCTGTAGCGCTACCTGAACGAGTTTGTCGGGACTCAGGCTGGCGTGCGGATCTTTCTGCTTATGTGCGCCGGCACCAGTAGTTTGTTGCCGGGGTGATTCGAGAAAAGACTTCATTTCCTCGCTTAACCCGGTTTCCTGGGCTAGCACAGCTTTATCCACGAGGACTGCGCCTGCAACGAATACCAGCATCCCTGCCGCAAACCACCCGGCAAAATGGGTTGAATCTCTGGCCGACATGTTTATTCCTTGCTGTAAGCCTGCAGCATCTTGTTCATCAACTCGATATGCTGCGCGTCGGTCAGGCGACCGGGCTCGGACACCTTGGACCACAGATCGGCATTGGTCATTTCACGGTGGCAACCCATGCACAGTCCGGTGCGATCCATTGCATCGCGCACCTCTTGTGGCAGCGCGCGCGACAGCGGCCAGTGCGAGCCTACCGTTTGTGTCTGTTGGCCGTCCTTGATAATCGTGGACAAGTCAAAATCAAGCGCCTCGATTTTGGGTATCTGGATCTTGAAGTTGCTCGGAATGGGTTTGCCGGTGCGCTGATCGATCAGGTCCTCAACCACGTTCTCGGTGTAGCGCAGCGAGAACACACCACCGGAGATACCGTAACCCTGGGCTTTCGGATTGTTGTGGCAGCTTTCGCAGGTACGGGCCTTGCGCTGCGCCGAGTGTGGCTGCACCGGCGCCATGTCGAGGCCGAGCGGCACGCGCTCCTGTCCCAGTTCCTTCTGCTCGTCGTAGGCCATTGCGATCTGGTTATGCGCCACAGTGCTACCGTCGCGCGCCCGCACGGTCCAGATAACCTGGCATCCCGGCATCAGCGGAGTCACGCGACCCTCACCGTTGATGCCGAGCACTGGCTCTTCCCAACGCAGGTAGGAACGGGTTTCGGAGACCTTGCCCGGGCTCTGGATGCCCTTGGTGCCGAGCGGTGATTCCGCGGTGGAACCATCCGGGTAGCGCAGCGATCCGGAGGCGATCCAGTCGGTGTCTTGCTTCGGCTTGCCGTTTTTATCCGGGCCGTAGTCGACGTCGACGTGGCAGCCGTAACACTGCGGTACCCAGGACGCGTGGCAGGCGTAACACTCGAGGCTCTCGGCGTGTTTCTTGACGCTTGCCATCGCCACCATTGCCTGAGAGTTGCGCCAGGCATCATCTTCGGCCAGCTTTTTCAGCAGCGGCACCTTGAAATCGTTGCCGGTAGCCGAGTGCATGATGACCGTATCGCCATCCTTGACCACGTTGCCGTAGGGGTTGCCGCGCGCGCTCAGCAGATAACCGTCCTTCTTGTCGTAAACGGTCGCAAATGCCGCGGTCTCCTGCAGCAGGCTGTTGGCGAGGCCGCGCGGCGAGTTACCAATCGACTTGGCGAATTCTTCGCCGTGACCGAGTGGCAGCTCCCATGGGTACTCTTCCGGCGTTCCATGACAGTCCTGGCACTCGACCTCGACCTGCGCCAGCGTAGTGCCCGGGATATTGCCGTCACCGTGCATGTCGATCGTGGTGTGGCAATCCTGGCACAGCAAGCCGCCTTCAGGGTTTTCCGGACGGCTCTTGATCTGGTGATGCAGGTCGTCGGAAATAAACAGGTAATTCTTGGTATGCAGCTTGGGCTGCTTGCCGCCGGTCTCGCTGTAGGGTGAGCCGTAGGGGAATTCCATCAGGCCCTGGTAGGTCACGCCGATGCGCTTGCCGCGGTTATGGCACGAATTGCAGGTTTCGACCGGGATACCGGAATAGGTCGTGTCGCCGACCGTGACCTTGGATTTACGCGTGGCCTGGATCTGATGGGTCAGCATGTGACCTTTCTGCGTCTTGTCGATGGTGGGATCACCGCCCTCGTATATGCCTTCGTTACCGTAGGGGATGTGGCAGGAAGAACAGCCCTGGCCGCGATAATCACCGCGCTTTTCACGCCCCTTGACGGTGACGTGACAACGCTGGCACTGCTGGCGCTGATAGGTAAAGCCGGCCAGCTTCGGATCTTTCTCGATCTCGTCGACGCTGGGTTGCGGGATTTGCGCCAGTTCGGTCGGAAACTGTTCCTTATGTGCCGCAATCATGTCCTTCATGTAAGCCTTGTAGGCGTCGGTGCCGACGCTTGGAACAGGTCCGTCGCCGTCCTTGACGTCGTAATTACCCCACGGCACCTTGTGGTTTTGCACTTCGGGGATGCCCCAGGTGTGCAGATTACCCTGGATTTTACCGGCCTCGGTGTTCATCAGGGATTTTTCGAGGCGTTCTTCATAGCCGGCATGGCAAGCGCTTTGCCCACAGGTGAACTTGTTAATATCCATCGCGCCAGGGTCGGGGTAGAAGGTTTGCGGACCCTTGAAGTCGACCAGTGACTGAGGCGATCCTTCGTGTGCCTTGGCTGCGTCGCTGGCGGTGGGATCACCACCGTGGCACATCACGCAGCCGGCGGTATCGCCATGCACGGCGCTCAGCGAATTGATCAGTTGCAGCATCGCACTCGATTCCTCGCGAATCGACTCGATGCCGTTATGGCAGGCAAGACAGCCCGAGACAGCCGCAGGCGACGGGCCCGGATTGATCCAGAGAAGCGAAAATAAAATGATTACCCCAAGTGCCTTGCCGTACCGGTCCATTGGTCATCCCCCTTGTAGCTATTTTTGTTAATTGGTACCCGCGCGCGACGAACGGATAACAGCAGGCTAGAGATTTTTTTTGCCGTCGACTTGACATATGTCAAATCGGAGCCTGTTTCAATTAAAATGCTTTATAACGGTGCAGAGAGGTAACTTTTGGTGCATGGTAGCGACTTAATCAACAAGATCCCCGCTGGTGCGGGGATGACGCCGAGTCGTTACGTCATTCCCGCCGGATGCGGAACACTTAGCGGGAATCTCACAATGGTGATCGTGTATTAAAATCCCGGTTTAAATGGGGATGATTTCAGGATTGATTGAATTCGCGGCAGGCAGCGTCGAGGCCACGCAGGGTTTGTTCGAGATCCTGCGCGGTATGTACGGTGGATACGAAACGTCGCACGCCGGGCAACACGTATTGCCCTTGCTTCATCAGCAGGGTATCGAACTTGCGCATTGAAGCCTGGTCGCTGGCGAGTATATCGGCCTGGTTGCGCGGGGTTTTATCCATGAACAGGATTTGCCACAGCGAGCCGGTATGCTCGGCGATCGCCGGGATATCGTGCTGGTCGAGGACCTTTTGCGTTTCGCGACAGAGATCATCGGCAAAACCGTTCATGCGCTTGTAGACGCCGGGTTTGCCGAGTTCGTCGAGCATTGCCATGGTCGCAGCGGCCGCGACGGGGTTACCGTGCAGAGTGCCGTTGAAATAGGTATACCCCGGTTGGCCTTTCAGTTTTGGATCGGACAGGCCGATGACGTCCGCGCGTCCGGCGATACAGGACAGGGGACCGCCACCGCCGACGACTTTGCCGTGGGTCGAGAGATCGGGCTTGACGTCGTACCGTTGCTGGGCGCCGCCGTAGCTCAGACGAAAACCGGTGACGACCTCGTCGAGCACGAACAGGATGTCGTATTCATCGCAGATTTTTCGGATGCCATGCAGGAATTCGGGTTCGGCCGGGATGATGCGCTGTACCGGCTCGGCAAAAATGGCGGCGATATCGGCGTGATGTTCGGCAACAATCTTGCGCAGGGTTTCGAGGTCGTTGTAGGGGCAGACCAGCATCGTTGAAACCGTCGCTTCGGGCTGTCCATAGGAATCTGGCGTGCCCTGCGGGTAGGCGCCGGTTTCTTTCGGAAAAGTCGACACGATCGCGTAATCGTGGTTACCGTGGTAGGCGCCCTCGAACTTGAGGATCTTGTTACGCCCGGTAAACGCGCGTGCCAGACGCATCGCGTAGCCAGTTGCTTCCGAGCCAGTGGTTGCGTAGGCGATTTTCTCGGCGCAGGGTATATCGTTAACCAGACGCTCGGCCAGGTGCACGGCGATATCGTTCAAGGAGCCGAACATGTGCGCACCACGATCCAGCTGCGCCTTGGTGGCTTCGACCACGGCGGGGTGCGAATGTCCAAGAATCAGTGCGCCGGCACCGCCGACGTAATCGATATACTCGTTGCCGTCGACGTCCCACATGCGCGAACCCTTGCCATGCGAGTAAATCAGGCGAATGTCATCGGCCAGCGAATAGCTGCCGAGGCCCGAGCCGGGTAAAACACGGTCGGCAATTGCAAACAGGTCGCGTTGCGACATGCTGCCGGGTGATTGTTTAACTGCATGTGATGACATGATAGGGACTCCAGAAACCTGCTTGGTTTAGCCGACTGCCTCACGCAGCCATTGGTGTAGTTTAAAAATTGACAATTCGTTGTATATCCCGCCCTCGGGATTCAAGACCAGTGGCCCGGGTTTATAACCGCGCGAATTCATCCCGCGCTGAACTTCCCTGACGATATCCAGGTCTTCCTGGAACGTGGTTTCACGATCGTTCTCGATGACCTTTTGCAGGGTTTCGTCTACCTCGCCATCGTTCGAGTAAAATGTACGGAATACGCGCACGTCATCAACCGCGAGCGGGCGCCAGGAAAAGCTGTTGACCATCCCGCCGGGATAAAACTGGATCGAAGTGGCCGGCCACAGGTAAAAGCTGCCGTAAGCGGCACCGCTGACGTCATACCAGGCATCTTCGCTGTGCGAGGCTTCGGAGGTATGGTGCAACACCTTGATATCTCCGTAAGGCATAATCGAGTAGGTATCGGGATCGATGATGCCCTTTGCAAACGAGGGATGGCAATTCGGGCAGTGGTAACACTCGTTATAGTTTTCGACCGCGACGAACCAGTTGCAGCCCTCGTCGGCGGTATGGTGGTAGGCATACTTGCGTTGCTCGAGGTCAGGGCACAGTTTAAGCATTTCATCGCGAATTCCCGGGTAGGACTTATCCATGCTTGTAGCCTCTGGATCGAGGTTGATTAACAGGAAACCGAGAAAATTCTCGAGCCTGATTTCGGTCAAGCAGATCTTGGAAGCATTGAAACCGGGCACCTTGTTCGCATGGGGTGCAGCTTTTAACTGTCCCCGCAGGTCATAAGACCAGGCATGGTAAGGGCAGACCAGTAGCTTTTTATTACCGCTGCCCTCGGCAAGTTTGTGCCCACGATGCTGGCAGACGTTGTAAAACGCCTTGATCCCGCCCTCGCGGGTATGCGTGATGAGGATGTCCTGGTCGTAGATTTCGAGCGTCAGGAAATCACCGGGTTTACCGACCTGGCTCGAATGGCAGGCCATCAACCAGTTCTTGTAAAACACTTCGTCAACGATGCGCCGGTAAAGATTGGGATCGGTAAAGTATTTCGCATCGAGTCCCATTACCGGGACACCATCTGCAACCACTTTCAAATCAGGATTCGTCATAAATGTTTTCCTCCCAACGCGCGGAATGAAACGCTTCAACGGAGGCGCTTGCCGCGTCGCCACCGCGTACTACCAGCAGTGCGCACAGGCTTTCGAGCAGTGCGATCACCGCTGAATTGGAATGAAAGAACTGCGGGGTATGGGTTGGGGAGACCAGTCCCAGGTCGGCCTCGCGGCACAGCGTTGCCGCGTTGCTGTCGGTTACGCCAATGACTTTTGCCCCTTTCCTTTTTGCCAGCTTTACCGCGGCCAGCGTATCGCGGCGATAAGGCTGGAATGTCATCGCCAGCAGGCAGTCGCGCTCGTCCATGCGAATCAGGTCGTCCGACGGCAGGCTGCCGTGACGTGGTGACAGGATAAAATGATCGAAGCCCATGCGCGCGACATACCAGAAGTTGTAGGCGAGCGGATAGGCGAGGCCGAGGCCGAGCACGTAAACCCGGCGCGCGTTGATCATCCAGTCGACCGCGCGCTCGAGATCCTGCACCGATTGCTGCTCGAACATCTTTTCGGTGTTGTCGAGACAGGCCTCGGCCATGCTGCCGAACACCGCGGTGCTGCCGCCCTCGCGATCCATCTGTTGCAGCCAGCGGACGCGGTCGGGTGACGAGCCGGTACCGCCGCGTACGAAATCACGGAAACGCTCGCGCATGGCTTCGTAGCCTTCAAATCCCAGGTGACGTGCCAGGCGTACGAAACTGTTCGGATGAACCTCTGCATTCGTCGCCAGCGTGCGCATCGATTGCAGCCCGACTTCATGTGGATGATCGATGATATAGCGCGCGCACAACTGTAGCTGACCGGGCAGGTTATCGAACTCGGCCAGCAAGCGCTTGAGCACTTCTTCCTGGGACTGCGGCAATCCAGCTTCGAGAATCTTAAATTTTTGCTGCATTTGTGACAATTGTGCACTTGATTTAAATAATGATACAAGTGTATCATCAGCGGATCTTTCGATGCAACCAAATTTTATCGGAGTCAGCTGGATGCAAAGCAAGGCGAATATCGTCATTATCGGCGGCGGCGTTATGGGCTGTTCGCTTGCCTATCACCTGTGCAAGGAAGGCGAGACCGATATTGTGCTGCTGGAAAAGGCGGAGTTGACCAGTGGCTCGACCTGGCATGCGGCTGGCCAGATTACGCACTCGGTCAGTCACTACAGCCTCGCCAAGATGGCGGCTTATGGCACCGAGCTCTACCCGCGCCTCGAGGACGAGACCGGGCAATCCTGTACCTGGCACGGCAGCGGCAGCCTGCGTATCGCCTATACCCAGGACGAAGTCGACTGGATCAAGTACACGCTATCGGTGGGCAAGGGCCTCGGTCACGAAATGGAAATCATCGGGCCTGAGCGTATCGCCGAGCTGCACCCTTTCTATAATCTCGACGGTGTAATGGCCGCGCTCTATACCCCGCACGATGGGCATGTCGACCCGGCCGGTGTTACCTTTGCGATGGCCAGGGGGGCACGCATGATGGGTGGTACCGTGATTCGTCAAAATCGGGTCACGGGCATCACACGCACCGGCGATACTTTCGTGGTACACACCGGGCAGGGTGACATCGAGGCCGACCGGGTGGTCAACTCGGGCGGTACCTACGCGCGTCAGATCGGGGAGTGGGTGGGGCTGAATTTACCGATCGCAAACATGCTGCACCACTACCTGATCACCGACACGGTGCCCGAATTCCAGGCTCTTGAAAAAGAGTTGCCGGTAATTCGGGACGACTCGCAGGTTTCGGGTTATATCCGCATGGAGCAGAAGTCGGGCCTGATCGGGATTTATGAAAAGGCAAACGCGGCCTCGGTCTGGGATGACGGCACGCCGTGGGAATCCGAGAACGAACTGTTCGAGCCCGATTACGACCGCATCATGCCGTGGCTTGAAAACGCGCTCGAGCGCATGCCGGTTCTCGCCGACAAGGGCATCAAGAGCGTCGTGCATGGGGCCATTACCCATCCGCCAGACGGCAACATGCTGCTGGGGCCGTCCGGGGTAAAGAATTTCTGGGTTTGCTGTGGTTCGCAGGTCGGCATTGCCTGGGGCCCGGGCGCGGGGAAGTACCTCGCGCAGTGGATGGTGCACGGTGCCGCGGACGTATCGATGCGCAGTTTCGACCCACGCCGCTTCGGTGCCCGCATCGATGATGAATACCGCGTCAACAAGGCGAAGGAGGATTACCTGCTGCGCCACGAAATCCCGTTTCCGCATCTGGACCGTCCAGACCTGCGGCCGTCACATTCCAGGCTTTCGCCTCTCTACGAGATCCTGAAAGACAAGGGAGCAGTTTATGAAGATGTGTATGGCTGGGAACGTCCCTACTGGTTCGCGGTCAATGGCGTCGAGCAAAAGCATATCGAGAGTTTTCGGCGCAGTGCGTTATTCGACATCATCGGCAACGAGGTACGCGGTATGCGCGCCCACGCCGGTATCGCGGATTTGACCGCGTTTGCCAAGGTCGAGATCAGTGGCGCCGATGCCGAGGCTTACCTCGACCGAATCCAGTCGAACAAGGTGCCGCAAAAAGAGGGCAGTGTCACGTTGACCTACCTGGTGATGGGTAACGGGCGCATCGAGGGCGAGGCCACGATCGTCAAGCTTGGCGATAATCATTACTACATGGTTTACGCCGCGGTACGCGAAGCCGCGCTGTTGAACTGGATGCAGGAGGAGGTTCGGGCGGACGAAACGGTCACCTTTAGCAATGTTTCAGAAAACTACGGTGTCATAATGCTGGCCGGTCCGGCGTCACGCAGAATTCTCGGCGGATGTACCGACGTCGCCCTCGATAATACAAGTTTCCGCTGGTTATCGACGCAACTTATCACCGTGGCCGGAATAACCGACGTGCGCGCACTGCGCGTAACTTATACCGGTGAACTCGGTTGGGAACTGCACGTGCCGATGGCGGGTATGCTCGATGTCTACAGCGCGCTGGTTTCGACCTCGCACAGTGAGGGAATGGTACATATCGGTTCGGCCACGCTGAACGCGGTGCGCATGGAGAAGGCTTATCGTTCCGGGTCGGAAATCACCAATGAAGTCACCATCACCGAGGCTGACGTGGCGCGTTTCGCGCGGGATGGCGAATTCCAGGGTGCCGAGTATTCACTCAAGTCTGCCGAGCGCTGGGTACTCGCTTATCTCCAGCTCGATGAGCCCGCTGCGGACGCAGTGCAGTGCGATCCACTGGGTTCCGAGTCGGTATGGCACCGGGGAAAGCCGGTAGGGCAGATCTCGTCCGGTGGCTATGGATACGACCAGGGCAAGTATCTTGCCTTTGCCTATATCAGGCCCGAACTGAACCAGGTGGGTAATGAATTCGAAGTGCTGGTCATGGGTGAATCACGCCGCGCCGTAATCGTCGAGCAATGCGTGTATGATCCACAGAACCTTCTGCCTCGTTCGGAAGAATAATACCGATTGTCGTTCCGCGGCTTGACCGCGGGACCCAGTCAAACAACATCGCGTGTAGCGCGAACATTTAAAGTAAGCTCTGCGAGCGTGATGGTTACACTGGATCCCGCGGTCAGGCCGCGGGATGACTAATAAGTGGTTAAGCCGCAGGGCGACAAGTTACCGAGGAGATGAAATGGACAAAGATTTATTTGAAAAAGGCCTGGCCAAGCGCAAAGGCACGTTGGGCGCGGAGTATGTTGAAAAGAACCTGGCCGCGGCCGATGATTTCACGCGCCCTTTCCAGGAGGCAATGACCGCATGGTGCTGGGGTTTCGGCTGGGGCGACGAGGTAATCGAACCGAAGACGCGTTCGATGATGAACCTGGCGATGATCGGCGCGCTCGGCAAGATGCATGAATGGGAAATCCACTGCCGTGGTGCGCTCAATAACGGCGTCAGCAAGGAGGAGATTCGAGCCATTATTCACGTGGTTGGAATTTACTGCGGTGTGCCGCAGTCGCTGGAGTGTTTTCGCGTGGCGCGCAAGGTGCTGGAAGAGGCTGGCGAGCTATAACAAGGCTTTGCACATCGTTCGAACCAACCAGTCTGACCCCAGTTCTTCTGCCATAAACATGTATGGTCTTGTTGTTCCAGCTAGACACCTGGGCACTCTGGTATCATCTAGGGGACAGATATATTTGCGGACCCCGGATGATTTCCATCAATCGAACTTTACCAGCCAAAGAGAAACTAAGGTTAATCGATAACTTGACCACGAACCATGCCTGAGCTGATCTGCAGACCCCGGATTTTGTTGCTGCTGTTAATTATCGCGTTACCCCGGGTATCGATTGCAGCCGGTGAAGACCAGGGTCTCGTCCAGTGGCAGGACTGGAGCAAAGACCTGTTTGACCAGGCAAGGCAGCAGCAGCGCATGGTGATCATGGACCTGGAAGCGGTCTGGTGTCACTGGTGTCATGTCATGGAAGCCAAAACCTACAGCCACCCGGACGTGGCACAATTAATCAATACGCATTTTATCCCGGTGCGAGTGGACGCGGACGCCAATCCGGATATCGCCGCCCGCTATGGGCGCTGGGGATGGCCCGCAACAATCGTGTTTTCGCCTGAAGGCGACGAAATCGTCAAGCGACGAGGATACATCCCGATCATCGGCATGTTATCGATGCTTGAAGCAATAATTGCCGATCCGAGTCCAGGGCCATCGGTATGGAACGAACCGAAGGCGACACCCGCCAGCCAGGCGGCGCTTGCTCCTGCACTGCGTACCAGGCTGGAACAGGCCTTCTTTGACCTGTATGACCCCCGCTACGGTGGCTGGGGTCGTATTCACCGGTTTGTCAATTCACCTGCAACCGAGTATGCGCTCGAACAGGCACGTCTCGGCAAGCGAGAATATGAATTGATGGCGCGGCTCACACTGCACAATGGCCTGCAGCTGATCGATCCAGAATGGGGTGGTGTTTACCAGTATTCGGACCAGTTCGACTGGCGCTCGCCGCATTTCGAGAAAATCATGTTTTTCCAGGCCGAGAACTTACGCCTGTATTCGTTGGCATACTCACGTTGGCGGGACGATACTTTTCTCGAAGCAGCGCACGACATTTTTCGTTACCTTGAATCCTTCATGCTCGACGCCGGCGGCGGGTTCTATACCAGCCAGGATGCCGATCTCAGCCTCGAGGTCGATGGCCACGCATTTTTCACGCTTAGCGACAAGGAGCGGCGCGCACTGGGGATGCCGCGTATCGACAAAAATATCTACACGCGGGAAAATGCGTGGTTGATTCGGGCGCTGTTGGATTATTACAACGCCAGCGATAACCAGGCGGCATTTGAGCGCGCACGGGATGCAACCCGTTTTATCCTGGAGCATCGAAGTTTGCCAGGAGGTGGATTCAGTCATGGGAACAACGATGTCGGTGGCCCTTATCTTGGAGACAATCAGGCGATGCTGCAGGCTTTTATCGCACTCTATCAGAATAGCGGTGACAGACACTGGTTGCCGCAAATTGCGGCAAGCCTGGAATTCATTGATGCCCAGTTTCGAAATCCCGAGGGCGGTTATAATAGTGCTGCGGTTGAGCCAGCCAGCGATGGCGTATTTGCCGAACCGTTTCTACAGGTAGATGAAAATGCGGCGCTTGCGCGTAGTGCAAATATCGCCTAGCATTATATAGGGACAGAGACTTCGAAAAAAATCAGCGAACATGCAATGCGTTTTCTCGCGGCACCGGAACTGAGCGAGCAGTTCAGTTTTCAGCCATCCATATTGCTCGCCGACTACGAGCTCAACACGGCGCCAGTGCATATTGCGATTATCGGTGCCAAAAAGGATACTGCAGCCCGGGAATTGTTCAATGCCGCTCGAGATTATCCTGCGAGCTACATGCGTCTGGACTGGTGGGATCGAAGCGAAGGACCGTTATCGAATAACAGCATCGTATATCCCGAGCTGGATCGTGCCGCAGCCTTTGTCTGCTCGAATTACGCCTGTTCATTGCCACTGTTTGCCGCCGACGAGATTGCGCCGAAGGTTGCCGAGCTCTACGCTACCGAAGATTAGAATTTTCGATCGAGCATCGCGGCAATATTCGATTTACTTGCCCTGGTCCGGGGGGTAAATTACTTTGCATGAAGATTACCGGCATTAGCGTTTGGCAGCTCGACCTGCCTTTGCACAAGCCTTACTGGCTCTCCGGCGGCAGGCTCAAGTTCGAGCAACTCGATTCCACCATTGTTCGCATCGATACCGACGCTAACGTATCGGGTTGGGGCGAGGGTTGTCCCTGGGGTGTGACTTACCTGCCGGCCTTCGGCAAGGGTATACGCGCCGGTATCGAGGAACTCGCACCCCTGCTTATCGGCAAAGATCCGCGCCAGGCCGATTCGATCAACCGTGTCATGGACCTGGCGTTGCCGGGACATCCGTATGTCAAGTCGGCGCTCGACATTGCCTGCTGGGACATCGCCGCAAAAGCAGCCGGTTTGCCTCTATGCGAACTGCTAGGCGCGCGCGAACCCGATCCGGTGCCCATCGCATCGAGCGTATCCACCGGCGGCCCGCAGGAAATGCTCGACGAGGTGCAGCGTTTCCGCGACCTGGGTTATCGCGTGCATTCCTGTAAGGTCGGCGCCGATGTACACCAGGATATCGAGCGCATCAATTTACTCGCCGCCAACGAACGTGCCGGTGAGATTATTTTTTACGACGTCAACCGCGCCTGGCTGCCGCGCGAGGCAATCACGGTAATGAACGCGGTTTCCGGGCTGACTTCGTGGTTTGAGCAACCCTGCGAAACGCTCGACGAGATCGCACAGGTGCGTCGGCATACCACTTATCCAATCGGGGTCGACGAGGGCTTGCACGGCATCGATGACCTGATTCGTATTCAGCGCGACGGTATCGCCGAGGTCGTGAATATCAAGATTAACCGCGTCGGCGGTCTGACCAAGACGCGACGCCTGCGTGATTTCTGCCTGGCAACCGGTATCACGATGCTGATCATGGATACCGGCGGTACCGTCGTATCCGACACCGCCGTCGCGCATTTTGCACAAACTATCCCCGCGGCATTCTGCCAGGGTGTCTGGTCCTGCCAGGAGATGGTCAGCGTCCATCCGGCACCCGGACAAGGCGTGCGTAACGTGGAAGGCTGCTTCAGCGCGCCCGACCTGCCGGGTCTCGGGGTTGAACCGGAGCTCTCGCTGCTCGGAGACCCGATTGCCATGTATGGTCGGGAATCTGGCTGAATTTCAACAGGCATCCCCGGTAAGCAACCTGCTTACTAGATTGACTGCCAGACCTGGTACAGGTCAGGATCAGCCAGGATGCCGCGCAGCGCATCGTCCAGAATAGTCGCCCAGCGCTCGGCACCTTCCTCGGTGTCGACGAGATCCTGGCGGATTTCAATGGAAACATGTGGCAACCCGGCTGCCTCGGCGTGATGATCAATCGTATAGTCGGCGGGGTGTTTGCCCGAGTAAGGTTCGTTATCCCCGATGTTAAAACCTTCGGGATGCGCACGCAGGTTTGCCATTAGTGGTACCGGAATGCGCGGGTCTTTGTCCCATAGAATTCCCGCATGCCAGGGGCGCACAAAACCGGCCATTTGTGGCGTGAAGCTATGTATCGAAATGAATGCGGGCACCACCCCCTGTTCCCTGAAGCGATGCAGTTCCGAATCGATGGCTTTTCGATAGGGCGTGTAAAAGCAATGAATGCGCTCATTGCGATGCGCTTCCGACATGCTCTGATTACCCGGAATTACCCGATCATCACTGGTTTCCGGCATCACACTGGGATCCTCAAGGCTGCGATTGAGGTCGACAACAAGTCGGGAATAGCCAGCCAGTACGGCGGGTGCATCGAGATGCTCGGAAAGATGATTGATCAACTTGCGGGTGCCGATATCGTAGGCAATATGCTGTTGCAGTTCTGACTTGTCGAGACCGAGGCTGTCCAGCATTTTCGGCATGACGTTACTGACATGATCGCCGGTAAGCAGGACCTTGGCCTTTCCCTGGTCGTTGATTACCGTGTATGGCGGAGGGTCATCGGGTCCGATCATTGATTCGATAGTGCTCGCTGGTCAAATTCGAGGTTTACATAATGCGCTTAAGCGGCATCGGGAATTCGGCAAGAATAAAGGCTCTTTCCGCGACGGTCCAGTATTCGCCGCAGGCCCGTTTGCGCACAATGCACGGGTCGATTCCCTTGTAACCCGGGTATTAGAGGCACGCGAACGCCTTGCTGCGTTAATCGATAGTGATCCGAATTCTGGTACTGCCATCGATCAGTGGTATATTAAGCGGCCCAGCCAGGGATTACCGAGCTCGCCATGCACGCAGAACCGCAAGATCTAGACCAGCAACCGGTCGCCCGACAGGCCTCGATAGCGTGGCAGGTGCCCGTTATCGATGTTGCCGAGGTATTTGCGGATTCATCCAGTGATGCCGCGGTAAGTGCGATTGATCAAATTGCCGATGCTTGCAAGACCTGGGGATTCTTCCAGGTCGTTAATCACGATATACCTGCCACGCTTATCGACGACGTCTGGCAGCAAACCCATGCCCTGTTCGCGTTACCGGTCGAGGAAAAGCTAAAGATAGTCCGCAACAAGGACAACCCATGGGGTTTTTACAATAACGAATTGACCAAGAACCAGCGCGACAAGAAAGAAGTTTTCGATTTTACCCGCGAGGGCGTCGACCCGATTTATCATCAGAGCAATCGATGGCCCGCACATCAGCCGGAATTCAAAGCCACGATGATGTCTTATCTCGAGGCCTGCACCGAACTTTCGCTGAATCTGCTCGAAGCTTTTTGCCTGGGGCTGGATTTACCCGCCAATTTCATGCATGACGATTTTGCGACCAACCACACCGGTTTCGTGCGGCTTAATTACTACCCGGTCAAGGATCCGATGGCCGGTCTGGCGATCGATCATCAGCCGACAGCAGACCTCGGTATCCATCATCACACCGATGCCGGAGCCTTGACGGTCTTGCTGCAGGATCAGGTCAGCGGTCTGCAGGTCTACCGCGACGGGTATTGGTATGACATCCCGACGGTTGACGGCGCGATGGTGATCAATACCGGTGACATGATGCAGGTCTGGTCCAACGATATCTACAAGGCCGCCATTCATCGCGTGCTGGCGATGGATACCCGTGAACGTTACAGTATTCCATTTTTCTTTAATCCGGCAGCAAACTGCAAAGTCTGTCCGTTACCCTCGGTGGTCAACGCGCAGAATCCTAGTCGCTATGACGCTATCGAGTGGGGCAGTTTTCGGGGCAAGCGCTCTGACGGTGACTATGCGGACTACGGTACCGAGGTTCAGATTTCGCAGTACCGAAAATAGTATCAATTTCCAGATCGACGAATTCCATAGCAGCAGATGAGTCGTTATCGCCCCCCGGGACCACCAAAATCGCCCTATATCACGCGTGCTGGTATGCAGGCGCTGGAAACGGAGCAAAAGGCAATCTGGTTAAAGCGCCGCGAAGTCGTCGCGGCCCTGTCGGCCGCTGCCGCGGAGGGTGATCGCTCGGAAAACGCCGAATATATCTATAGGAAAAAGGAACTTCGTGAACTCGATCGGCGGATTCGTTACCTGCAAAAACGCCTGCCGCAACTGAATGTTGTCGATCAAAAACCCGCGAACGCAGAGCGTGTATTTTTCGGTGCCACGGTCACGCTTGAAGATGAAGTCGGCACGGTAGTGACCTATCGTATTGTAGGCCCGGACGAATTTGATCACGCGGAAAACTATATCAGTGTCGATTCGCCACTGGCGCAATCTCTGTTGAAACGCGAACTGGGGGACGAGGTCAAA
The DNA here is from genome assembly GCA_029862005.1 of Gammaproteobacteria bacterium. Taxonomy (NCBI): domain Bacteria; kingdom Pseudomonadati; phylum Pseudomonadota; class Gammaproteobacteria; species Gammaproteobacteria bacterium. The sequence goes on from JAOTYD010000008.1 coordinate 37,275, forward strand.
GTAGAGGTGCCCCGGGGGCGACTGGTTTACACTATCGTCGATATCAGCTATTGAGAACGAGTTGCGGCAATGAAGATTACCGGGTTTAAAACGACGCTCGTCGATGTACCGCTGCAGCGGCCGATCGCAACCTCCATCCACCAGATAAAAAGCATGGGTTTTGTGCTGCTGGAGCTCGAAACTGACCAGGGGCTTATCGGCGAAAGCTGTGTGCTGACATTAAATGCCGTACGGATCAATGCGCTGCATGAAATGCTGCTCGGTTTCGCGCACCAGGTCGAGGGACGTGACCCGCATTTTATAGCCGCCATCTGGCAGGATATCTGGAATGAACTGAATCCGATTGGTCACAAGGGCTTTTCGATAGCCGCACTCACCGCGATCGATACTGCCTGCTGGGACCTGGTGGGCAAGGCTGCAGAATTGCCCTTGCACAAGATATTCGGTGCCTGTCGCGAACGGGTAAAAACCTATGCCAGTGGTGGGCTGTGGCTATCGCAGCCGATCGACAGCCTGGTTGCAGAAGCCGCTGAACTGATCGACAGCGGATTCCGTGCCGTAAAGATCCGCCTGGGCAAGCCGAGCATACGCGAAGATGTCGAGCGCGTGGCCGCGGTGCGAGATGCCATTGGCCCCGGCATCGAATTGCTCGCCGATGCCAACCAGGCACTCTCGGTAAAGCATGCCATTCAGCTCGGTCGGGAGCTCGAGGAATTCGAGCTTGCCTGGTTCGAAGAACCTGTGGTTTACCACAATCTTGTCGGCTGCGCCGAGGTGCGAGCCGCGCTCGACACGCCGATCGCGGCGGGTGAGACTGAGTATACGCACCTCGGTATGCGCGATATTCTCGAGTCGGGGGCAGTCGATGTTTTAATGCCTGATCTCCAGCGCATCGGTGGTTTGAGCGAAATGCGGCGAGTTGCGGCACTTGCCCTGGCCTATGAAATTCCGATCTCGACACATATCTTCACCGAGTACAGTCTGTGTATCGCCGCTAGCGAATCCAACTGTATTTCAGTTGAACACATGCCCTGGTGTGCTGCCCTGTTTAACGAGGAAATGGAACTTGCCGATGGCCTGATCACTGTTCCTGAGCGCCCGGGTACCGGTTTTAGTTTTGACAAGACGGCAATAAAACGCTTTAGTGTTTGACTATGGGGGTACCAGACACGACCAAATTGCTCTTCCGGGAGATTGCACAGCTGTTGCTTTTTTCTGTGATGTTGCTGTGCCTCAATCCGGCGCATGCCTATCTCAACCGCAGCTATAGCACGCTTGCAGAATCAGTCGCTTTCGATGGCGATTTCATCGAGATCCTGCAATCGGGGAAACTGCGTATTCTGTTAACGCGCGATTTTTCGAGCGCTGACTACCTACCGCGCCGTGCTTCACCCCTGGCGGAGCAACAGCGCATTGCAGAGGAGTTTGCGCTGTCGCACGGATTAATTCCAGAGCTGGTAATCGTCGATAATTTCTCCAAATTGATCCCGGCACTGGAAGCCGGTTTCGGCGATATTATCGTAGATAACCTGACGATTAATGATCAACGGCTCGAGAAGATTTCCTTCTCGGTGCCGGTCGACCACGTCAACGAACAGGTGGTCGTGGCCAAAAACAACAAATCAATACAGCGCGTGCGCGATCTGAATGGCAAGCGGGTGATGGTAAGCCGCGACTCGACTTTCTGGCATGCGCTCAAGTGGCTCAAGGACAACAGATATCCCGAGATCGAAATCCTGGAAACGCCCGATGGCGTTCTAATTGAAGACGTGCTGGACGATCTCGCTGCCGGCGAGATTGATGCCACAATTATGGACAGTAACCTGGTCAGAATATATGAATCGTTTCGCGATGAAATCAGGGTGGCCACCAACTTCAGCAGCCAGCGCGATATCGGTTGGGGGGTACGTAAGAATGCTCCGCGATTGGTAAATGAAATCAATCGCTACCTGCAGCTTGAGTTCCAGGCCGAGGATCTGGATAAGCATTTTGTCGGTGATTTTGATGAAATAAAGAAGCGCCGCGTGCTGCGCGTTTTGCTACGTAACAACGCTGCTTCCTATTTCCTCTATCGCGGCGAGCTCATGGGATTCGAGTACGAACTTGCGCGCGAGTTTGCCAACTACCATGGCTTGCGCATGGAAGTGGTGGTCCCGCCAAGTTACCGCGAGCTGACGACCTGGCTGCTCGAGGGCAGGGCAGATATCGCGCTCGGATTCCTTGAGCCCGATGACCTGCAGCGCCGGCTTGGCGTTGATTTTTCCGAACCCTATCACTATGCGCGACAACATATCGTGGTGCACAAAGACGATAGTACCTCTTCTCTAGCCGATCTGGATGGCCAGACTATTCTCGTACGTCACCAAAGTCATTACTGGAAAAGGCTTTCCTCGTTGCAAAATCAGGGCGCGGGTTTTAGCCTGCGCGCTGCCGATGATAACGTTGAAACAGAGCAATTAATTGAGCTGGTAGCGCACGGTAAGTACAAGGCAACCATGGCCGATCAACATCTGCTTGATATCGAAATTGCCAAGTCGGTTCCGGTCCGTTCGACTTATTCCATGGAGCAGGAAGTCCCGCATTCGATCGCATTGCGTAAACGTAATCCAATGCTCAAACTGGCGCTAGACGAGTTTGTCAAACGAATCTACAAGAGCGAGTTTTACAACGTAACCTATATCGAGTACTTCAAGAATCGAAAATCGGTACAGCGCCTGGCGCGTGGGCGCGTCATTGATGCATTGAAAGGGCAGATTTCGCCCTACGATGAACTGGTACGCAAGTATTCTGATCGCTATGGATTCGACTGGCGCCTGGTAACTGCGCAGATGTACCAGGAGAGTAGGTTCAATCCAGGCGCGAAATCGCAGTTCGGTGCTCGTGGTTTGATGCAATTAATGCCGCGTACCGCCAAGGCAATGGGAGTTAAAGATATCAGTGATCCCGCCAGTAGCATCCGTGGCGGCATCAAGTATCTCGACTGGTTGCGCGACCGCTTTAATGCCGACCTGCCGATTTCGGATCGGCTCTGGTTTACGCTTGCGTCTTACAATGCGGGTTCGGGTCACGTACAGGATGCACGCCGTCTTGCTGCTCAGCTGGGGCGTGATCCGGATCGCTGGTTCGGGCATACCGAACAGGCAATGTTATTGCTGGAAAGAAAACAATACGCACAGAAAGCGCGTTACGGTTATGTCAATGGCAGTGAACCAGTCAACTACGTGCGGGATATCAAGCAGCGTTTCGAGGCCTATGTCGATCTCAGCCGGAACATCGCCTCGACTTCAGAGTTGATCGATCCCCTGATCTCGCCAACCAGGGATTCGATTGTAACAACCAGGGCCGACTAGGCCCGTGTCCGGTTTTTACCGGATATCGCGGTTGAGCAACCGTATGCCAATGCTTACTGTAGTGCGAAATTAACCCAGCGCCAGGACTTTCAAATCGGTTTCCGGGTCGGCGACCTCGGCGGGTGTTGGATTTTTGCCCGCCGCGATAATCCGGGTGCCGAAGGCATATGATTTGGGCTCGTTCATCGCGTCGATTGCGAGTAATTCGTCATCACGGTAGTACCAGACCGACATAATCGAAGGATCGGCGCCGGGGCGAAACACGGTTTGATTGTGACCCTGGCTGAGGCCGACGATCTGCAGACGGCAATCGTACTGTTCCGACCAGAACCACGGTAACGCGGTATAGGTCACTGCTTCTCCGGCCAGGACACGTGCCACCAGGTCTCCCTGGTCGGCTGCGTTTTGTACTGACTCGAGACGAATATGCTGACCGTTGCGGACAAAGTTGGTGCAATCGCCGGCAGCATAAATATTCGGATCGGAGGTCTGGCAGATTTCGTTGACACGGATCCCGTTGTCACAATCCAGCCCGGCTGCCTGCGCGAGCCCGGTATTGGGGCTGCTGCCGATACCCACCAGGACCAGGTCGGCATCGATCACTTCGCCGGTTTCGAGGGCGGCACCGCTTACGATACCGCCTTCGCCGAGCAGGCTGGTCATGCGCACAGACTCCCGTAAATCTACACCATGCCCAAGGTGCAGCTCACGAAAGTAACTTGACGTTGCCGCGGCAGCGACGCGTTGCAGGATACGCTCGGCCATTTCGAGCAGTGTGACTTCGAGCCCCATCTGGCGGGCGCTCGCGGCTGCCTCCAGTCCTATATATCCACCGCCGATAATGAGCAGCTTGCGTCCGGGCTGAAATTCGGGGGACATTTTGTCGGTATCATCGATGCTGCGTAACGTGAATACCCGGTCCAGGTCCCCACCATTTGCGACGGGAAGGCTGCGCGCACTGGAACCGGTGCATAACAGTAGCTTGTCATATTCGATCGATTCGCCGCTGGTGGTGACAACCTTGCGGTCATCACGATCGATCGCGTCAATGCGGGAGTTAAGGCGCAGGTTGATGTTCTGCTCCTGGTACCATTCCGGTGGGCGAATAAACAGGCGTTCACGGTCGAGTTCACCGATCAGGTATTTCTTGGAAAGCGGGGGGCGCTGATAGGGTAGATATGATTCTTCGCCAATCAGCAAGACCGGTTGCTTGCTGGCTAGCGCCACGTGGCGTGTTATGAAGGAGGCCGCCGCCTGACCCGCACCAACAATGACAATCGGGGCGGTCACGGATTACTCCGGTTCGGGGACGTAGAGTATCAATCCATCCAGCGCCGACGAGGCAACTATCTGGCAGCTCAGACGGCTATTATCCTCTCGTTCGACATCAGTCATTTCGAGCATGGTGTCTTCGATATCGTCGATCTCTCCTGTTTTCTCGAACCATTCGGGATCGACAAACACGTGGCAGGTGGCGCAGGAAAGACAACCGCCACATTCGCCCTCGATGTGCGGAACGTTGTTCGCCGTCGCAGCTTCCATCAGGTTCAAGCCGTCTTTTACATCAGCGCTGATTTCGCTGCCATCTTCCATTTTCCAGGTGATATTGGCCATGTTTTACTGCATATCGTGGATATCAAAGTCGCGTAATGTATCCTTTTTTGATGTCGATGTCTTTTCGAATTTTGCGCATCTGCGCGGTTACAGAGCCGACTCGTTCACAGTTTGCCGTATCAGGGACCATAGCTTTTCAACATGCTCACGGGTGGTAGCTTCAACTCCGATCGAAACCCTTACCATCCAGCGATCGTCGAGCATCGATGGGCTCATAAAGGCTACCCCGGATTGATTGATGGCGTTAACCCAGGCGAGGGTATGGCGATCCAGCGCTTCACCTTCGATGCCGGGTGGTTCATGGCGAATGCAGACGGTTTGCAATTTGACCGGTGCCAGCACGTGCCAGTCTTCGGTGGCGGCAACCGTTTCGGCAAACCAGCGCGCGTTTTCGAGATCGCGTCGCAGGCGGGTGCGAATCGATTCGATACCATCGATGCCGAGGTGATACCAGAGTTTGAGCGCGCGGAACCGACGCCCCAGCGGTATACCCCAGTCGCGGTATTGCCGGACTTCGTCATCGACGTTCGAACGCAGGTAACTGGGATTGGTCGACATGACCCGCACCAGGTGCTGCACGTCACGCACGTACATCAGCGAGCAGTCGAGGATCGTTCCCATCCACTTATGAGGATTCCAGGAGATGGAATCGGCTGCTTCTACACCCTCCCAGAGGTGACGGCATTCGGGTAACAGCATCGCACTGCCGGCCATGGCGGCGTCGACGTGTAACCAGATATCGTATCCCGCCGTTATCTCGGCGATTTCGGCAACCGGGTCGAAAGCGGTGACACTGGTTGAGCCCACCGAAGCGACCACGGCCACCGGTAGGTATCCGTTGGCGATGTCGGTTACAACTTGTTCCGCGAGACTCTCTGCTTGCATGGAGTGACTTTCGGGGTCCATTGCGACCATGCGCAGGTTGTCGCTACCGATTCCGGCCAGTAGCGCCGCCTTGACCACCGACGAGTGTGCCTCGGCAGTGGTATAGATCACAAGCGGTTTGTCAGCACCCTGCAGCCCTCCACGATTCTGCGCGTAGTTGCTGGCTCGTTCACGCGCCAGTAACAGTGAAGTCAGGCATGAAGTCGACGCGGTATCATGAATGCATCCCTCCCAGTTTTCGGAGAGCCCGGTGAGCTGGCGCATCCAGTCACAGACGACTTCCTCGACTTCGGTCAATGATGGGCAGCTTTCCCAGGAAATACCCAGCGCCCCAAGACCCGAACTCGCGATATCACCCAACACCGAGGCTAGTGCTGCGTTGGAGGGAAACCAGCCATAATGCATCGGGTGTTGTACCAGCGTGATTCCCGGCAATACACGCTGTTCCAGTTCACGCAGCAGTTGCTCGGGTGCCAACGGTGCTTCAGGTGCACTGGCGGGAAAGCTACGCCTGATGTTGCCGGGTTCAACCTGGGCTCGAACCGGCCGCTGCTCCAGGTTCGTACGGTAGTCGGCAATCCAGTCGATCAACTCGTGGCCGGCGTGGCGAAATTCTTCGGGTGTCATAAGTTTACTCGAATCGCTGTAGAAGGGTTTCAAACTCCGGATTTTCAGGTATCGTTGGTTTTTGAGTCAATCAGTATTATTCAGCCAGACATGAACCACGCTATCAGGGTTGCGATTCTGGATGCGGTGCCCGAGAGTTTCTGGGCGGACGATCTTGGAATTACGGACGCGCAAAAATTCATAGATTTGTTGCAACCGTTGAACGCCTCCGCGCGTTTCGAGGTTTACTACACGTCGAAAAACCAGTTTCCCGATAGCATCGATGACTATGACGCAATCCTGGTGACTGGCAGTCCCTGCAGCGTCCACGATGATCATGACTGGATTCGCGAATTGATTGATCTTACCCGGGTCGCGAACAGCAAGGGATTAAGGGTGATTGGATCCTGTTTCGGCCACCAGCTGGTGGCGCGGGCCTTTGGGGGTGAAGTAGGATTTAACGAGAATGGCTGGATGATTGGAAACTATTCTATGCGTATTACCAACCGTTATGACTGGATGCAGCCTGTTGCAAGCATCACCGGCCTGTATCATTTTAACCAGGAACGCGTAACCCGTTTGCCGGAAGCGGCGGAGCCTTTTGCGCACACCGAGGAATATGTCGATTACGGCTTTACGCTGGGAGATAATATCATGTGTTTCCAGGGTCATCCCGAGCAACCCCTGCGCGCGATGGTAAATTTTCTGAAGGCAACCGATAGCCTTTCGCCCGATGAGCAAGCCAGGGCCACTCGCTATATTCATGACGGTGAGCCCGACTCGCACATCTGGGCGGAGTGGATGATGCGCTTTTTTATCGCCTGAGTGCGATCGCTAACTAGCGGGAGATAACTATGAAACGTTGTTACACAGTTGCAGTTCTGGTTTTGTGCCTTGGCTCGCTGCAGGCCGCGGATATCGACAACGGTGACGATCTGCATTTCTCGAATTGTACCGGTTGCCACGACCCATCGGTATACACGCGTGACAACCGGCGAGTCAGGGATCTTGCGCAACTCGGGACGCAGGTTCGCTTTTGCAAGGACACGCTCGAATTAACCTGGTTCGACGACGAGGTTGAAGACGTAGTCGGATACCTGAACCAAACTTACTACCACTTTTAATTCGTGGGTGCTGATATTCCTTACCAGCGGCCGATGATGATACCCCGGGATTCATCCCGCCCGGGACCCATGGCTGCCAGGTCGTCATACGATGCACCAACGCGGGGTTTCAATCGACGACGCGAATCGATCAGCAGTTGCCGCATATCCCTGCGAATTTTACTGTGGTCCAGGTCCTCGCCGAGATCGTTTAACTCATTCGGATCTCTCTGCATATCGAACAGCTGGGGTCGATACAGGTTATGGTGAATATATTTCCAGCGTTGATCACGGACCATGGTTGCGCGGCAATCATAGGGCGCGATATCGAGCAGGGTTCGAGGCCCGCGGTCCGAATAATCGATCTCACTTAAAGCGTACTGCCGCCAGTCGGCTGGCGCGCTATGTGATCGTAGTAGCGGCATCAGCGAACATCCTTCGACTCGCTCGTGGCAGATATTGCCACCAGCGAATTCGATAAACGTCGGCAACAGGTCAATCGCCTCGACCATCTCGTTGCAGACGCTACCGCGGGTTTCATCGGCGGTCGCGTTTGGGTTGACGATGATCAACGGGATTTTTACCGAGGCTTCGTGGAACAGGTCTTTTTCTCCAAGCCAGTGATCACCCAGGTATTCACCGTGATCACTGGTGAACACCAGCATCGTTTTTTCGAAGATACCGGTTTGTTTCATGTATTCGAACAGGCGCCCCAGTTGATCATCGATCTGTCGAACCAGGCCCATGTAAACCGGAATAACACGTTCGCGCACATCTTCACGCGCGAAGCTCTCGCTGTATTCCTGCTCCATAAAGGCCCGGTAAACCGGATGCGGGTTGTGTAACTCCTTGTCGGAACGCACCACAGCCTGGACATCCTCGCCGCTATAGAGGTCGTGATACGGTGCGGGAGCGATCAATGGCCAATGTGGCTTGATATAGGAGAGGTGCAGACACCAGGGATTATCGTCCTCTTGCTGTTCCAGGAAATCGATCGCCCGGTTGGTTAAAAAAGTAGTCTCCGAATGCGCTTCGTCAACCCGCGACGGGTAGACCGAGTTACGCAGTCTCCAGCCTGAGCGAATATTGCCATCTTTGTCTTCGCCGCTATTGGCGTATTCCTGCCACGGATTTTTGCCGGCGTAACCGGCGCGATTAAGAAATGTGGTATAGCCGTGGTTGTCAGGCAAACTTCCGTCCGGATATAAACCTTCGTGCAGCTCGAAAGGTTCGTAACCGCCGCTGCCGGAATGCCACATAGAGTCAGATTCGGATGTAACGCCGAGCGACTCCATTGCTGCGGCACTTTTCCGGTTGTGAGCTTTGCCTACCAATGCGCTGCGATATCCCGAGGGTCTCAGGTAATCGGCGATCGTCAGTTCGTCCACTCGCATCGGGTCTTCGTTGGCCATTACCCCGTGGCTGGACTGGTAACGCCCGGTATAAAAACTGGCACGCGACGGGCCGCAGATCGGCGCCTGGCAATATGCATTGTCAAAACGCACACCGCGTGCGGCCAGTGAATCGATGTTCGGAGTATGGAGTTTCAGGTGCCCGTAGCAGGACAGGTAGTCCCACCGTAGCTGGTCGCACATGATGAACAGAATATTTCGCGGCATTACACAGAATCCAATGACGTTATCTCCGCCGAAGCGGGGATCTCTAACTGATTGGCTACCAGTTTATACAAGATTCCCGCTTTCGCGGGAATGACTTTTTATGATCGTAAAGTCATTAATCCTTGTATAGCCGCGGGTTGAATACATCGCGCAGGAAGTCTCCCATCAGGTTGATCGCGATGACGATGACGACCAGGAAGAAGCCGGGGATCAACGTGATCCACCAGGATCCCGAGTAAAGGTACTCCTTGCCAATGCTGATCAGCGAGCCGAGGCTGGGCTCGGTGACCGGCATACCGAGGCCGAGAAATGAAAGAGCCGCTTCGGTAATAATCGCGTTGGCGATTTGTACGGTAGCGATGACAAATATTGGGGACAGGCAGTTCGGCAAAATGTGTTTGAACATGATGCGAATTGGCCCAAAGCCCATCACGTGCGCGGCATCGACATATTCCTTTTCTTTTTCTCCGAGCACCGATGAGCGCACCGTGCGGGCAACTTGCGGCCATTCGGCTAGTCCGATAACGAGAATCAGGATCAGCATCGCCCAGTTACTGTAGGTTTCGCCGCCGAAGGCATTTTTAACGATGGCAAGAACGATGATAGCCACCATCAGCGTCGAAAACGACAGCTGCACATCCGCGATTCGCATCAGTATGTTATCGACACGACCGCCGATGTAACCCGATACCAGGCCGATGACGATGCCAATTGCAGCCTGCAGTAATACCGCGAATATACCGATCAGCAGTGACACGCGCATGCCATAGAGAATCGTGCTCCAGAGGTCGCGTCCCTGGTCGTCGGTGCCGAGTAAAAAACGTTGGTCCGCTCCCTCGAACCAGACTGGCGGCATTTCTGAATCCATCAGGTCGATTTGTGTCAGATCGTATGGATCGAACGGCGCGATCAGCGGCGAGAACAACGCCATCAGTGCCAAAATCAGGAACAGAGAACTCGCAGCAATTGCGATTTTGTCGCGCTTGTAATAATGCACCAGGTCGGATTGCAGCATTTGCTGCCATCGCGTCGTGACTGCGTTCATTGCCTGCGCCCAACCAGATCAACCATTGGGTTGATCACACCATAAAGCAGATCGACTAGCGTATTGACAACGACGAACAGGAAACCGACAAACATAATGTAGGCGGTGATCAGCGGGATGTCGGAGCGGTTAACCGCTTCGAGAAACATGAATCCCATCCCCGGCCACTGAAACACCGACTCGGTCAATATCGTGTAGGCGACCATGATGCCGATTTGCACACCGCCGACGGTAATCACCGGCAACATCGTATTTTTAAGGGCATGCTTGAGGTAAACCGGCATCGCGGACAGGCCCTTGGCGCGTGCGAACTTGACGTATTCGGAACTTAAGACTTCGAGCATTTCTGCACGTACCAGACGAATAAACAGCGGCAGCATGATGGATGACAGTGCAATTGCCGGCATGATGATATGCACGATGCCGTCCCAGCTGGCGAAATTGGTACTCCAGTAAGCCCACACCTGTACCACCTCACCGCGGCCGAAAGAGGGCATCCAGCCCAGCGTGATCGAAAAAATGAATATCATCGCCAGTGCGGTAAGGAATACCGGGATTGATATACCGACGACACTAACCGCCATGGTAAAACGGCTAAACCAGTGGCGCGGCTTGATCGCGCAAAAAACGCCCATCGGAATCGACACGAATATGATGATCAGCGACGCGGCGAACGAAAGCTCGAGCGTAGCCGGCAGCTTTTTGAGGATGACGTCGAGTGTCGGCTCCTTGAAAAAATAGGAAGTACCGAGGTCCCCCTGCAGCGCGCGGGTGATAAAACGGCCGTATTGTACCAGTAGTGGATCGTTGAGACCCAGTGATTCGCGCAGGTTGGCGCGCTCCACTTCCGACATCGACATGGCAGCCAGTTCCCGGGTCGGATCGCCCAGCGTGTCCTGGATCGAAAAACAGAACAGGCTGATGATGAGCATCACGATCGCCGCCTGCAAAACTCTTCTGAGCAGGAACTGGATCATGTTACGAGAAAATACTCCGGGCGGAAATCGCCCGGAGCAGGTTATCGGGAGCTGATGACGAAGTCATCTAGTTGATGACGAGATCACCCAAGTACGGGAAGTTGAGCGCGTTTACGATTGGATCGATGTTAACGCCCTTGCGTGCCGCCCAGGCGAGGTTTTGCCAGTGCAGCGGGACAAACCCGGCGTCCTGGTAAATCTTGGCCTCGATGTCCTGTAGCATTTTCGCGCGCTTGGTGGAATCGGTTTCAGCGTTTGCCATCATGGTATTCTTATCGACGTAGTCGCTACTATAGTTACCCGAATTGTAAACACCCATGCCGGTGCTCTGATCCGGGGTCATCGCCAGGAACTCGAAAAAGTTGGCGCTGTCCTCGGTGTCGGAATGCCAGCCGATCATCATGATATCCGCGGCGCGGTCGTCGAATGCAGGCCAGTATTGCGCCTTGGGCATGGTTTGCAGATCGACCTTGATGTTGATTTTTGACAGCATCGTGGCAACCGCCTGGGCGATTTTATCGTCATTAACGTAACGATTATTCGGCGCCATCATGGTGACGCTGAAGCCATTCTCGTAACCCGCGTCTTTCATCAGCTGTTGGGCGAGTTTTAGGTCAAAGCGGGGTTTGAGTTTGGGATTGTAACCGAGATAACCCGCGGGGCTCATCTGGCCGGCCGTGGTCGCAAAACCTTTCATGATTTTTTGGACGATGGCCTCGTTATTAACCGCATGAACGATTGCCATGCGGACGCGCTGATCGCGAAACTCGGGACGACGTTCCTGGTTCATCTGAAACGTGATGATACGCGTGCCGGGCATTGTGACCAGATCAGCGTTGCTGGCTGAGCGAATCTGGTCGAAGTCATTTGGCGATACCGGCGCGATGAAATCTACATCACCGGAGAGCAGCGCTGCAACCCGTGTTTGCTCATCCTTGATCGGTGTAAAGATAATGCGATCAACATTACCGGGAGAACCTTTGTCCCAGTAATTCGCAAAACGCTCGAAGACGATTTTAACGCCCTGTTCACGTGAAGTTACCTTAAACGGACCGGTTCCGGACAGGTTGGTTGAGGCAAACGATGCGCCATTTTTAACGATCGCGCCCTTGTCGTTACCGTTGGCATCGGTTCCGGTGTAAAACTTGCTGTCCATCGGGAAAATGTAGGTCGCAGTATGCAATACCAACGGGTAAGGGCCGCTGGTTACCAGGTCGATGGTGTGATCGTCGATCACATTGAGCTCGGTGAAATTGGCAAATATGCCCTTGAAATCGGGACTCACCTTGAGGCGATCGAAGGTCCATTTAAAATCCGCTGCGGTCATCGGGTTGCCACTGTGGAACTTGACGCCCTTGCGCAGGTTAAAGCGCACCGTGGTCGGATTAAGGCGCTTGTAGCTGGTCGCCAGTCGATTTTCAAATGCCAGGTCCTTAGTCCAGCGGATCAGCGGATCAAAGGACATATGTGAGAGTTGTAAAATACCGCCGGATAATTGCTCGTGAATATCCAAAGTCACCGGATCGGCGTCATAAGCAAGCCTTAGATCTTTTGCATTTGCCGTGGTGAAGGATAGCAGGCTCGCCATCACCAGGCAGGTAGTAAGTAGAAAACGATTTTTCATGGTGGATACTCCTTCAGTCATTTGTCATTGGTTATGCCTACAGCAGTTTTATTGAAAAAAACCGAAAAATTTTTATATTATTAGTGTGTTATATCTTCATGCTCATAAATACTATCGAATCGCGGCATTAGCGCAAGTAGCTCGATGCTGTATTCGTTTCGCGGGCTTTCGAAAAAATCTTCGCAATCCGCAGTCTCAAGTATGCGCCCACGGCGCATGATTGCAACCCGATCACACATTTGGCGGATGACTGGCAAGTCGTGACTTATAAACAGCATGGTCAGACCAAGTTCGTCCTGCAAGTCCTTCAACAGGTTCAATATCTGTGCCTGCACCGATACGTCGAGCGCCGAAGTCGGCTCGTCGCAAATTAAAAGTCGAGGCCTGCTCGCGAGTGCCCGGGCGATTGATATACGTTGGCGTTGACCACCCGAGAATTCGTGTGGGTAGCGACGCCCCATCTGGCGACCCAGGCCCACGTGGTCGAGCAGATCGCCGACGATCTGGCTGACTTCCTGGGGTGGCGCAAGTCGATGAAACAGGATCGGCTCGGCGATGATATCGTTAACCTTCATGCGCCCATTGAGCGATGAGTAGGGATTCTGGAACACCATTTGCATTTGCAGTCTGGCTTGTTTTACGGCTTCATGGTCCGGGTTATTAAACAATTCAACTCCGTCGAACCGGATCGAACCGCTGTTGGGTTGCTGCAATCCGGCCACCATGCGGGCAATCGTGGATTTGCCTGATCCGCTTTCGCCGACCAGCCCGAATGACTCTCCCTGTTTGATGGTCAGATTGACATCCTGGGTGGCTTGCAGGTATCTACGGTTCTTTTCGAGAAACGCATCGCGTGTAATAAACCGCAGGTTCAGATTTTCGATTTCGAGGAGGTTTTCACCACCCCCATGTCTCGTGCTCTGCCCCAGCCAGTGGGTAGAGACATCGATATGCTTGAGACCCTTGGCGGTGGTTTCGATATATTCAACCAGTGGAAAGCGATCAACCTTGATCGTCGATCTAGGTACGGCGCTGATCAGGCTCTTGGTATAGTCGTGTTTTGGCGCGGTCAAAACCTGAGCGGTCTTCCCGATCTCTACCAGCTTACCGCGATACATGACTGCGACGCGGTCGGTCACGCTTGCGATGACGCCCATATCGTGAGTTACCAACAGGCAACCGACCTGGCGTTCCTGGCACAGGCATCGAATCAATGAAAGGATCTGGTCTTGTACCGATACGTCCAGTGCAGTAGTGGGTTCGTCGGCGATCAATAACTCGGGTTCGCCGGCGAGCGCGATCGCAATCACGACACGCTGACGCATGCCGCCCGAAAACTGATGCGGAAATTGCTTGATGCGAATTTCGGGATCGGGGATGCCAACCTGGTCGAGCAGATCGATCGCGATCCGCAAAGCTTCTTTCTGACTGTCAACGCTGAGATTGGTAAGAATGGTCTCGATCAACTGATTTTCAACGGTGAACAGCGGATTCAGCGATGTCATCGGGTCCTGAAAAATGAAACCCACGCGCGAGCCCCGAACCTTTAAAATTTCCTTGTCGGTGAAAGTAGAGATCTTGGTATCGTTGAGGTATATGTCGCCTTTTGACACCCGACCCGGTGGGCTAAGCAATTGTACGATACCGTTGCCGATAGTTGATTTACCGGCGCCTGATTCACCCACGAGCCCCAGAATTTCACCGGCTTCGAGATCAAAACTGACGTCTTCGACTGCATAATCGGTTTCGTATCGGCCGGGGAATTCGATACTTAGATTTTTTATACTTAACAGCGGCATTTGCTATTTGGCCTTGATTTTTAGCTGCTTGGGCGAAACGGGATGCTAACGCGCTCGTCAATAAATTGCTACTTCTCAGGGCTGCCGATCAACTGTGCCTTCAGGTTATAGGGCCAGGCATTTGTGATTCCGGTAAGCATTAAATAATTAGACCGGTAGAATCGAATCTTTAAACTAGTACCGTAAACGGTGTTGGTACAGGATTTCATAGGATGGGCGTGCGTGTAACGCTATCTGTTTATCCTTGTCCGAAAGCGTATATTTTTGTTCGCGATAGGGTGCGAACCCGGTCGAGTTGCAGACCGAATCATACCAGTACTTTGCCCAGACCCCGTCGCTATCGCGAGGACCTTTTGGCCAACTGAGCATTTCGGGTCCAAACTCGATGTCGAGCTTTGTACAGATTGCTTGCAGCATGGTAGCCGGGTCCAGCAGGAACTCGCGGCTATCGATGACCAGGGGGATCTCGCCGGTCATGGCGCGCACCTGATCGAATAACTCGGCCTGCTGGATGAAGCCGATATCCTCCAGCGTCGCGTCACTGCGCACCGCGGCATAGGACGTTATTACCGCTTCGGGTTCGCGGATCAGGAAACAGTTGACCATTTCGGATAGCCAGTCACGCTCGATTTCCGGTAACAGGTGCAGGGTCATGTGTTTCTGGTAGAAGATCTGCTTACCTCCCGGTATGGCGCCGGTGCAACGCTCGATGATCGCGTCAACGTCGGTGCCCTGGGCTTCAATCACTTCAGCCGCGCCCGGGTGTGGTAAACCGGTTGCCTGCAGGTAATAACCATACAAGGGCTCATCCCACACGACGCAATCGTTTCGATTCTCCCAGGCGCGCATCAACGCGGTCGAGATATTGCGGGGTCCCGACCACATCGCAATACGCAGTGGGGTTACGCGCATTCCTGCTCGAGCATCGCGAGGTAAAGCTGCTGCAGTTTTTCGACCATTGGGCCGCGTTTGCCGTCACCGATGGTGCGGCCATCGATTTCGCGCACCGGTGCCAGGCCTGCAAAAGTGCCGGTCACGAAGGCTTCGTTTGCGCTGTAAACATCGGTCAGGCTGAAATTTTTCTGCCTCACCGGGATCTGGTTCTGCTCGCACAACTCGATTACCTTGCCGCGGGTTATGCCACCCAGGCAGTAATCGCCTGTCGAGGTCCACACCTCATCCTTGCACACGATAAAAAAATGGGTCGAGTTACAGGTGGCGACAAAGCCATGGGGGTCGAGCATTAACGCCTCGTCGGCCCCGGCCTTGGCGGCCTGGATGCAGGCGGTAATGCAGTTCAGCTTGGAGTGACTGTTGAGCTTCGGATCCTGCACGTCGGGATAGCCGCGGCGCACGTGGACCGTGAACAGCTTGATGCCCTTGCACGCGGTCTCGGGGAGTGCCTGCTTGTACTCCGGAATAATCACGATGGTGGGGGCTGTGATCGTAACGCGGGGATCCTGGTAGGGTGTCGCCTTGATCCCGCGCGACACCATGAGCCGGATGTGAACGCCATCCTGCATGTTGTTTTTTTCAAGCAGGCGGTAGAGGCGTTCGCCGAGTTCCGCGGCAGTTAATTCCATTTCCATATCGAGCGCTTTTGCGCCTGCATATAACCGCTCGAGGTGTTGCTCGAGAAACGCGATCTTGCCCCGGTGTACGCGCAATCCTTCCCAGACGCCATCGCCAAGCACGAAGCCGCTGTCGAACACCGATACTCTGGCCTCGTCACGTGCAAAAAATTCACCATTGATATCGATGAAGATGTCCGCGTTGCGCGGATCGTCCTGATACTCGTGAGTACCCTTGGTCTGACTATTCATCGGTGCTTCCTAATTCAAATTCCTCGCCCATACTCGAAATGCTCAGGTAAACGGCACCATCGCGTTCAGTTTCATCCGCGAGATTGAGCAGGTCGTAAAAAGCGCTGCGGCTGATCAGTGCATCCAGGCCTTCGCGAAAATGTACATAGGGTCGAGGTTGGTTGGTGTTCGTGTCGATATCGACACGAACAGGGTGATCGCGATCGACGATGATTTGTTCACTTGTGTTGGTGGTAAACACGATTGCCTGTTGACCATTTTCCTCGATGCGATCGACCAGGTTTGCAACAAACGGCGCATCGTCCACCTGGATGCGCAGTTTTTCGGCGGGCGTGACGAGGAAGTACTCGTCACCTTCGCGACGCAGAATCCCGGCAAACAGCTTCACCATGGAATCGCGCCGGAATGGGCGCCCCTCATGAAACCAGTTGCCATCGGCTGCGATACGGATATCGATCTCGCCCTGATTTCGAGGATTCCAGTCACGCCTCGCCGCCCGGGTTGTTTCACTGGTCCTGATATTGGCGAGAATTTGATCGAGTTGGGACATGCGTGTTTGTTTAATTTAACCAGCCACGATGTTATCCCCGGCGTGGATTAATGTCATCCTGTGCTTCGAGCCGCTACAAATGATCGGTGCTCGCACTGAACTGCCGGTTTTTCGAGACGGCTCACGCGATCTATCGAAAACGAATCAGTTAATCTATACTTTTACCACTTGCGCCATCCATGAGGAAACAATCCACCATGAAACGCAGAGGATTCGTCAAGCTGTGTGCGTCAGCGCTCGCCAGCATTACCGCCAGTCCCCAGTTACTGGCCCGGGAGAATCATGTTTATCATCGATACGGCAAGGTTGCCCTGATCGATCCCAATAGTGGTGAACCGATGCGGGCGGCGTCGCTGAACGTGGGAGAGGCTTACCTGTTCCACTACCCGTTTGTGTCCACGCCGTGTTTTCTCATAGACCTGGGCAAGTCAGTCACAACCCGAAGTAATCTCAAGACCCGCGACGGCGAGCTCTATCGGTGGCAGGGCGGGTCGGGGCAAAAAAACTCGGTGGTTGCATTCTCCGCGATTTGTGCGCACAAGATGAGCCACCCGGCACCATCTGTAAGCTTTATCAACTATCGGCATGGAAAAGTCAGGTTTCGTAACAGCAATGATGAACTCGAACAACGCGCCGGCGTCATATACTGCTGTTCGGAAAACAGCGTGTATGATCCCGCACATGGGGGTCGAGTACTCGGGGGCCCGGCACCGCAGCCGCTGGCTTCAATTGAGCTGGAATACGACAGGAGTGAAGATATCTTTTACGCTACCGCCACGATTGGCGGCGAAATGTTCGACCGTTATTTCAGGAATTTCCACGATCGGCTGGTACTGCAACACGGTCGAACCGATATCGATCGGGCATTGACCGGGACCACCGACCTGGTGCGACTCAGGGATTACACCGAAAACCAGGTGAGCTGCCAGGCTTGAGAAAAAGCGGGACCGAATAAGACTCCTGCCTCCGCGCAAACAAGGCTTCAAAGTAAAATCAAATGCCTGAATCAAATTTCCGGACGCAATCCGGTGCTGCTACTATTGGCTATTGTTTCCACCTGGTTTAGCGATGGCGGATAAGCGATTATCGGGCAAGCTCGCAGTGATTCTGCATGCGGATGTCGTGGGATCCACGATGCTGGTGCAACAGGATGAGCAAAAAGCTCACCAGCGCATCCAGGATTCTTTCCAGCGTTTCGGTAAAACCATTTCAAACTATCATGGCCAGGTTCGTGAACTCCGCGGCGATGCGCTACTGGCCGAGTTCGAACGTGCCTCGGATGCGATCTCCGCGGCGCTGTCTTTTCAATCAGACCAGGCGAATTACAACGCGCAACTCGATGACGATATCCGCCCACTGGTGCGGGTTGGGATCGCCATGGGTGAGGTCGTGATTGCCGATGACACGATCACGGGTGCAGGTGTGGTGTTGGCACAAAGGCTGGAGCAATTGGCGGATCCCGGTGGGTTATGCATAACACCGGCAATCCGTGAAGCGATGCCGCGGCGCCTGCCGTTCGAGCTTGAGAATATCGGTGAACAGCAATTAAAGGGATTCGATGAGCCCATTGGCGTTTACCGGGTCGTATTGACCCCTGGGGCAGCGGTCCCATCTCCCGAGCCGGGCCGGAATAGTGACGCTGCGGTGGGCTCGCAAAAGCTCAGAATTGTGGCAACCGCAGTTGTACTGGCTGTTTTTGCTGCGGCTACCTATGGCTTTGTCACCTGGCAATCAAGGGAACCTGTCATTCCCGAATCCACAGATCAGATTTCATCCGAAAAACCCTCGATAGCGGTTTTACCTTTCGACAATATGAGCGGTGACCCTGAGCAGGAGTATTTCGCCGATGGAATTACCGAGGATCTGACCACCGATTTGTCGAGAATCTCGGGATTGTTCGTGGTTGCTCGTAATTCGGCTTTTTCCTACAAGGGCAGATCGGTCGACGTACGTACTGTCGCCCAGGAACTGGGCGTGCGTTATGTTCTCGAAGGCAGCATTCGACGCGCCGATAACCAGATTCGGATCAATGCGCAGCTGGTTGACGGATCCAATGGCGGTCATATCTGGGCCGAGCGTTTTGATGGCACTATGGCTGATGTGTTCGCCTTGCAGGACCAGGTCAACCGGAAGATTGTCGCCGCACTCGAGGTCAACTTGACCTCGGCAGATGAAAAAAGATTCGACCATGTCGAGACCAAAGTTCCGGAGGCTTATGACAGGTTGTTGCTCGGGATCGAGCAGTACAACACCTTTACCCCTGATGCTGTTGTCGAAGCCCGTGAGATTTTCAAACAAGCTGCGGCTCTCGATCCAAACTACGCGCGGGCCTATGCCAACATCGCGTTAACGCATGCGACAGAAGTCAATTTTTTCTGGTCGAAGGATCGTGAAGGATCCATTCGGCTAGGGCTGGAGTTTGCGCGCAAGGCCCTGGAACTGGACGATACTATTCCACAGATATACCTGACGCGAAGCATTCTGTATCTGTCGCAGCGTCAACACCAGACCGCGCTCGAGTCGGCCCAACGCACGATTGAGGTCCACCCGAATTATGTTGATGGATATGCAACGCTGGCGTTTATTTCGAGCTATTCGGGTAACTTCGAAAAAGGGCTCGAAGCACTGGACCAAGCGATACGCATCAATCCGCAGGGCACCGGCGTTTATCTCGCCGTCAAAGGCCGCATTCTTTTTTTAATGGAAAAATACGATGACGCCGTACCGGCACTCGAGGAAGCGCTTGATCGAAATCCGGGATTCGACCGGATTCATTTGCATCTCGCAGCAGTCTACGCTCAGCTCGGACGAATCGAGGACGCCGAATGGTCGGTGGAAGAGGCGCTCGCAATCAATCCGGATATCACGCTGGCGAAGGAACGCCGCGAGAGTATCTATCGGCGCGAAAGCGATCTTGAGCATTACGTGGATGCCTTGCGTAAGGCCGGGGTACCCGAGTGAAAATCTGCCGCCATCCCCGCGCCGAATCCCACGTTATCCCCGCTTGCGCGGGGTAGACGGATCAACCGCCGGTGACCGGGGGAAAGAAGGCGATTTCGTCGGTGTTGCTGATTTCTGCAGTCGGTTCGCTCATTTCCTGGTTGATTGCCACCAGTATTCGGGTGTCACCGTTAAACTCGCTATCAAAGGGCTCTCCACGTGCCCGCAATAGCGCAACCAGGTCGGCAACTGTCTTGCAATCCGCTGATAAATTTATTTCCTCTGATTTAATGCCCAGCGATTCGGCCAGTCGCGCAAAATAGAGAATATCAGCCATTACCCTTAAAGGGACCAGTCGAAGAACTGGATATTGACTTCGTCACCGGCCTCGACGCCGTCGTTTTCATCGGGCAGTACGATAAAG
Organism: Gammaproteobacteria bacterium; assembly: GCA_029862005.1. Classification (NCBI taxonomy): domain Bacteria; kingdom Pseudomonadati; phylum Pseudomonadota; class Gammaproteobacteria; species Gammaproteobacteria bacterium. Next base: position 57,634 of record JAOTYD010000008.1, read on the forward strand.
CAGTTGGCGCGGCTCATCGACGTCAGGATACCGGATCCCTGTTTGCCGGTTTTGCTGACCTGCCATTCGTTATTGTCGTCCAGCATGGCGATACCGCGCTGGAACTCGTAGCGCCCCGGCTTCTTGCGCATCGCATCGAGTGCACGCGCGCGAAACAATGCCGGGCGTCTGGATTTGGCGCCGGCCAGAGCATCGATCGCGGGCACCACGAACTGGCTGAAGGTCACCATTACCGCGACCGGGTTACCGGGTAAACCCATGAAAATGCTGGCGTCGATCTGGCCAAAGGTCAACGGTCGCCCCGGCTTGATCGCGATTTTCCAGAACTCGGTCGTACCGAGTTCTGACAGTGCCGGCCTGATGTAGTCGGCCTCCCCGACCGAAACACCACCGGTGCTGATGATCAAATCAGCCCGCTTCGATGCATTATCGAGCACTTCGCGCATGGCTGTGGGTTCATCCTTGACCACGCCGAGATCGATGATGTCGACTGCCATGGGCGATAGCATGCCGTGCAGGCTATAGCGATTACTGTCATAAATCTTGCCCGGCTCGAGCTTTTCACCAATTGAGACCAGCTCGTCGCCGGTGGAGAAAAATGCGACTACGGGTTTGCGCTTGACCTGGAGTTGACCAATGCCCAGCGATGCCAGCACGCCGATATCGGCCGGGCTGAGTCTGACGCCAGCGTCAATCACGATTTCACCGCGGGCAACGTCCTCGCCGGCCAGGCGGATATTTTCACCGACCCGATGATCAGAATCGACCCGAATCCTGCCGGTTTCGGTAATTTCCACCTGCTCCTGCATGATCACCGCGTCGGTACCCTCGGGTACCAGTGCCCCGGTCATGATGCGCACGCATTGTCCTGGGCCACAGTCACCACTAAACGGGGTGCCCGCAAAAGCCGTGCCGACTTCTTCAAGCTCGGTAATTTCCCCTTTTGACAGGCTGTCGATGGCAACCGCAACCCCGTCCATTGCTGAATTAGGCAGCGGCGGAACGTCATGCGGGGACTTGACGGCTTCATTGTTTACGCGGTCAAGGCACTCACGAATCGGCAGGCGCTCGCAGGCGTGGACCGGTAGTACGCGTTCCTGGATTTTGTTTAACGCATCGCCGAGGCTGATCGATTCCGGGTCGAAGGGATCTGCACAGCTGGGCGCGGAAGAAATTTTGTTGCTCATGAAACGGAGTGTAGTCGCTTAGGAGCGTAATTGAGGCACAGACAGGGTAAAAATGGTAGGGGTAACACCATTTTTTTGTGGCTGCGGCCAATCCTTTTAGTAAAGTGGATTAAATTTAGGGCTTGGGGCTATAAAAGCAGCGGCGAGAGTGGTATTTTTACGCCTTGACCGAAAGCGTTCCAGCGGGATCAAAGAGCCGTGTTCCGGCGGGAATGACAATAACGACACAATCGGAGGATACAATGCAGAAATCCCTTAACATCGATCCCGGGAAGTGTACCGGCTGTCTCCAGTGCGAAATGGCCTGCTCCTACGAGCACACGGGGACCTTTAATCCATCTCGATCGTACATCAAGGTATTCACTTTCCACCAGGAAGGGAGGTTTGCACCCTATACCTGCACCCAGTGCGATGAAGCCTGGTGTATGCGGGCCTGTCCGGTTGACGCCATCAGCGTCGATATGGCCACCGGTGCCAAGGTAATCTCCGATGACAAGTGTGTCGGCTGCAAGGTCTGCACCATCGCCTGCCCGTTCGGTACCGTCAACTACTCGCAAGCGACCGGCAAGGTCGTTAAATGCGACCTCTGTGGCGGTGACCCGCAGTGTGCGGCAGCCTGTCCTACCGGTGCGATCACCTATGTCGACGCAGACTGGACCGGTTACGATCGCATGCTCGCCTCGGCAGCCAAGAGTCTGCCATCCGCCGAAGCAACCGCTTAACAATGGGGGTAACGAATCATGTCATGGACAAGAAAAATCCTGAGGGTAGATCTCTCTAAAGGTACCTGTACTTCCGAACCGCTCAACATGGATTGGGCGAAACTATACCTGGGTCAGCGCGGACTGGCGTCAAAATACCTGACCGATGAAGTCGATCCGAAATGTGACGCACTCGGACCCGACAATAAACTGATCATGGCCACCGGTCCGCTGACCGGCACCATGGCTTCAACCGGTGGACGCTACTCCGTCATCTGCAAGAGCCCGCTGACCGGCGCTATCGCCTGCTCGAATTCTGGCGGTTTTTTCGGCGCGGAATTGAAATTTGCTGGCTGGGATATGATCATCTTCGAGGGCAAATCGGATAAGCCGGTCTACCTGCTGATCCAGGACGATAAGGCCGAGCTGCGCTCTGGAGACGGGATCTGGGGCAAGTCCGCCTGGGAAACCGATGATATCCTGCACCAGACCCACCAGGACCCGCAACTGCGAGTCGCCTGTGTCGGGCGTACTGCTGAACACGGTTGTCTTTATGCGGCGGTCATGAACGACAAGCACCGCGCTGCCGGACGCTCCGGTGTCGGTACCGTCATGGCTTCGAAAAACCTGAAGGCTGTCGCGGTACGCGGTACCGGTGGAATTGGTAACGTCCACGACGCCAAGGCCTTCATGGCGGCGACCAGTGACGGCAAGGCGATACTTGCCGAGAACGCGGTTACCGGCCAGGGACTGCCGGCCTATGGCACCCAGGTGCTGATGAACGTCATCAACGGAGTAGGCGCCTTGCCGGCCCGCAATATGCGCGATGTCGGTTTCGAAGGCGCGGAGCATATCTCTGCCGAGGCCATGGCCGAACCGCGCAAGAGCGACGGCAAGCCCAACCTGACCACGAATGGCGCCTGCTTCAGTTGCACCATCGCCTGTGGTCGCATCTCGACCGTCGATCCGACGCATTTTTCGGTCAAGGATAAACCGCAGTACCAGGGGGCATCCGGTGGTCTCGAGTACGAAGCCGCCTGGGCGCTGGGTGCCGATACCGGTGTCGATGACCTCGATGCGCTGACCTATGTGAATTTCCTTTGCAACGAGGATGGCATGGATCCGATTACCTACGGCGCAACCGTGGCCGCCGCGATGGAAATGTTCGAGGACGGGGTTATCACGACCAAGGAAACCGGGGGTATCGAACTCAAGTTCGGCGGCGCCGAGGCGTTTGTTGCGATTACCGAGCAATTTGTCACCGGCGAGGGATTTGCGAAAGACCTGGGATTAGGCTCGAAGCGACTGTGCGAAAAGTACAAGCGTCCGGAATTGTCGATGACGGTCAAGGGCCAGGAATTCCCAGCCTACGATCCGCGCGGTATCCAGGGCATCGGTCTCGCTTATGCCACTTCAAACCGGGGCGCCTGCCATCTCAGGGGTTACACCATAGCCTCCGAAGTGCTGGGTATTCCGGTCAAGACCGAGATGAACGATACCGACGGCAAGGCCGAGCTGGTCAAGGCGTTCCAGGACGCGACCGCACTGGTCGATTCCGCTGGATTGTGCGTCTTCACGACTTTTGCCTGGGGCATGGATAATATCGCGCCGCAGATCGACGCGGCCTGTGAGGGCGACTGGAGCGTCGAAAACTGCCTCGAGACCGGTGAGCGCATCTGGAACATGGAGCGCCTGTTCAACGAGGCCGCCGGCTTTACCGCCGATGACGACACGTTGCCCAAGCGCCTGCTCAAGGAGATCATCAAGAGTGGCCCGACCGAGGGCCAGGTTAATCGCCTCGGTGAAATGCTGCCCAAGTACTACGAGGCCAGGGGCTGGACCGCCGACGGCAAGATCCCGGACGAAACCCGGCAACGTTTATCATTGTAACCTCGAACCCCTCGCCGCAAGGCGGGGGGTTTTTCCTTAAAGAGCACTGACATGCAACATATCATCATAGGTGCAGGGCCCGCGGGCGTGGTAGCAGCGGAAACCCTGCGTAAAACAGACCCTGAAGCACAAATCACGATTATCGGCGATGAGCCGGAACCGCCGTACTCGCGCATGGCGATCCCGTATTATCTCATTAGAAATATCGATGAAACCGGAACCTACCTGCGTGATCCCGGGACGCATTTCGGCGCCCTGAATATCGAAGTCGTGCAGCAGCGCGTCGACAAGATCGACGCCAAGGCGAAATCGGTAACACTGGCCGATGGTAGCTCACACGCTTACGACAAGCTATTGATTGCCACGGGTTCACATCCAATCAGTCCGCCGATACCGGGGCTCGATTTGCCGCAGGTACATTCCTGCTGGACACTCGAAGACGCGCGCAACATCGTCAAGCTGGCGCAGTCCGGGTCCAACGTGGTGCTCATCGGCGCCGGCTTTATCGGCTGTATTATCCTTGAGGCACTGGTCAAGTGCGACGTGCATCTTGCCGTGGTAGAAATGGGTAACCGCATGGTACCCCGCATGCTGGACGAAAAGGCCGGCGGATTGCTTGAATCCTGGTGCAAGAACCAGGGCATCGATGTGCATACCTCCTGCAGCGTTGACGGGATTGCCGAAGCCGGGGACGAGGTCGAAGTGTCGTTAAGCGATGGCAGCAAGCTGAGTGCCGCGCTGGTGATTACCGCGACCGGGGTCAAGGCGAATACCGACCTGGTGGAAGATACCGATATCAATATCGACCAGGGCATACTGGTGAACCGGCGCATGCAGACCAGTAATCCGGACGTCTACGCGGCGGGCGATGTTGCGCAAGGCGTAGATTTTTCTACCGGTAACTTCGAGGTACAGGCGATCCAGCCTACCGCGACCGATCACGGACGTATTGCCGCGCTCAACATGGCGGGACAGGGCGATGAACATCATGGTACGCTGAACATGAATGTCCTCGATACCGTGGGTTTGGTTTCGTGCTCGTTTGGTCTGTGGATGGGGGTTGATGGCGGTGAAAGCGCCGAGCTCTATAATCCCGACGAATTTCAGTATATCAACCTGCAGTTCGATGGCGATCACCTGGTTGGCGCCAGCAGCGTCGGCAAGACCCAGCACGTCGGTGTGCTGCGAGGATTGATCGAGTCGAAGATTCACCTGGGTGAATGGAAAGCCCGATTGATGCAGGATCCGACCGCGATCATGGAAGCCTATGTCGGCTGTACCCAGGAACTCGGGTATGCCTGATGCAGATCAGCATCGAGTTTTATGCATCGTTGATGAAATACCTGCCGCCGGGTAAGAGCCGTTTCAGACGCGAAATAAAGGTCGACCAGGGGCTCAAGCTCGCCCGCCTGATTGAACAGTTTCATATCTCGCCCGAGGAGGCACATCTGGTGCTCGTTAACGGGTTATTCGTCTGTGGCGAAGATCGCGCGGGGTGCGAACTGGTTGAAGGCGACGTCGTCTCGATCTGGCCGCCAGTTGCGGGTGGCTAGGCAACGTGCCCGAGTCGACCGTGGTCGAATATGAAATGGGTTACGGCGCTGAAGAATTCGGCAATGTACTCAACGGGCCCTTCAGCGGAGACCAATCAGGATATCTCTGCAGGCAGATAGAAAGCCATCACTGGGCGCTCGAACAGCCGGGCGCGACATTTGATCTGACCATTAAAGCCATCGAGAAACCGCCGCGCAAACTCGGCCTGTTCAACCTGCCCGTGCTGGATGTACGTTTTACTTTTACCGATACCGAGACCCCTTTGCGCGATCAATTTTTCCATCGCTTTCACCAGTATTTTCACAAGGGTGGCGGATGAACCCGGCGCAGAAAGATCGCTACGCGCGTCATATCCGCCTGTCGCAGATCGGCGAAAAGGGTCAGCAGGCGATCCTCGATGCGAGCGCACTGATTGTCGGCGTTGGCGGTCTCGGCTCCCCTGCAGCCATGTACCTGGCCGCGGCGGGCATCGGTAAGCTCATTCTGAGCGATTACGATGTCGTCGAAACCTCGAATCTGCAGCGCCAGATTATTCATAACAATGCTTCGGTGGGAGAAAACAAGGTCGATTCGGGTCGGCAAACCGTGCAGGCGTTGAATCCCGACTGCAAAGTCGAAGTGATCGGCTATCAACTCGAAGGCGAAGAATTAAAGCAGGTCATCGAATCGGTCGATATCGTACTCGATTGCACCGACAATTACCCAACCCGCTTCGAGATCAATCGCTATTGCGTCGAGACCGACACGCGCCTGGTAATCGGTGCGGCGATCAGGCTCGAGGGTCAGATCATGAATTACCAGCCGGATGCCAACAGCTCTTGTTACCAGTGTCTGTACTCGCATGCCTACGGCGCCGAGGAATCCTGTGAGTTTGAAGGCGTACTGGGCCCGGTGGCTGGCCTCATCGGTACCCTACAGGCCGTGCAAACCCTGCTGATCCTGGCCGGTCAGGGTGAAGGATTGGTTAATCGGTTGTTACTGTTCGATGCCTTCGCGATGCAGTGGCAATCCGTAACCCTGCCCAAAAACCCGAACTGCCCGGTCTGCAGCAAGAATTGATCTTCACCGTTTCGCTTGCAGTTCGTTAGGTAGTTTCGGTTGTGGAATAGAAATCCACGTAGATGAATTCTGCGATTGCATTGACATCGTTAATATCGAGCACCGGGATTTCAATCTCCGCGGGTGGGTTTGCATCGCAGGCCAGCGCGATCACGGATGCATCGTTCTGGTAAAGGAAAGGTTTGCCCAGGGTTTCGCGATGCAGTTCTATTTTCGGGAACTGGATGTCCTTGTAACCTTCAACCAGGATGATGTCGGCGCGCTCGGTATCGAGCATGTCGATGATTTCATGCAATTCCGGTTCATCGGCGGGTTCGTCGAACTCGGTGATGAGCGCCATGCGGGTGGTCGTGCAGATGACCGTCTGGTCGGCACCGGCCTTGCGCAATTCGTAGCTGTCCTTGCCCGGGAAGTCGAGTTCAAAGTGGTGGTGGGCATGCTTGATCACCGAAATCCGCAATTCGCGCGCCTTGAGCAGCGGGATCAGTTGTCGCAACAGCGTGGTTTTGCCGGTTCCGCTGTAGGCGCTAAAGCCGAGAATGGGTATCGAGGTGCTCATTGCCGGGCCTGCAGCTGTTGCTGATCCGTGGGTGTGTTGATATTGCGAAACATGTCCGCGCAATCCGAGAAATCGGTTTGCACAAAGCCATGCGAAGCATACCAGCGGTCGATCTTGCGGTCGCCGCTATCGAGAAATTCGAGCAGGCTCGGCCGCAGATCAACCTTGATCAGCGCGTGCACCGGTTGCAGTCGCTTACCGTCGAAGGCGACGTGGATAGGGGCATTAGTTTGCTCGTGGCTCAGGATAAATCGAGCAACGTAGTCATTTACCAGCAGCGGGCTATCGCAGGGTAGCGTCACGATATAGTCGCTTGCAACCGCGGCCATGGCGCTGGCAAAGCCGGCCAGCGGACCCTGGTAATCCTCGAGCTGGTCACTGATGACCGGGTGGCCGAAATTTCGGTAACGATCGTGATTGCGATTTGCATTGATTATAATGTCAACCGACTGCTGTTCGAGATTGTCAATCAGAAGAGATACCAGCGGCTGACCATTGAACTCGATCAGGCCCTTGTCCTGACCGCCCATGCGCCTGCCCTGACCGCCGGCGAGAATCACCGCGGTGATGTCTCTGGTGCCTATGCTCATCGCATTTTGGACTGACGTACCGAATCCAGTTCAACCACTGTAGAAATGGAGATTGCTGTTTCCTCGCCAGTTACCGGAAAATTCATGATCAGAAAAGGCCTGGTGCGTAAAATGGGGTTTGTCCTGCTGTGTTTGAAATCGAGCTGCAGTGTACCAATCCGCGTCGGGTTGCGTCGAATTTTCGTTGGGGTGGTCAGGTAAAACGGTTAAACTGCCAGCTCCAGCTTAATCAATACGAGGTAGTAATGGACGAAGAAGCCCTGAACATGTCGATACGCAAATTTCTGAAGAAAGTCGGTATTACATCGCAGCGCGAAATCGAACGTGCAATAGATATCGCCAATACCGAGGGACGCCTAGACGGCAATCCGGTCAGGGTCAAGATCACGCTGGAATGCGATCTGATCGACGACGCCCTGTCGATCGAAGACGAAATCAAGTACTAGCAGCGGGCGCGAACCATGAGTCAGGATCGAGAATTCGTGCCCTTGAGGATAGCGGTATTGACCGTGTCTGACTCGCGCGACGAGGCAACCGACAAGTCGGGCGCCTTACTGGTTAAAATGCTTGGCGCATCGGGCCACCCGCTCGCCGAGAAAGCCATCGTTCCGGACAACAAGTATCGCATTCGTGAAGTGGTCTCGCGCTGGATTGCCGATGAATCGCTGCCGGTTGTTTTAACCACCGGGGGTACTGGTGTTACCGGCCGTGACGGTACCCCCGAAGCGGTCACGCCGTTGCTCGATAAGGTTATCGACGGTTTTGGTGAAACCTTTCGCAGCCTTTCCTACCAGACTATCGGCACCTCGACCCTGCAATCGCGTGCGATAGCGGGCGTGGCCAACGGTACCTATATATTTTGCCTGCCGGGTTCTGCGGGAGCCTGCAAGGATGCCTGGACGCAGTTGATCAGTAGCCAGCTTGATTACCGAACTCGTCCCTGTAACCTGGTTGAGTTGATGCCGCGATTACGCGAAACCTAGAATTCAGATACTTCGGTTTCATCGTGGTCAGTTGTCTGCTAGTATCGGCTAGCTTGCGCTCTTGCGTACCGGCCGGGCTGGCGGAATCTCGTCGAACTCGATCAGTTCGCCACCGTGGTAAACCAGGAAATGCCGACCCTTGGCCCGGGCGATCAGGGTTACCCCGACCTGCTGTGCAATCTCGAGACCCATGGCAGTAATCCCGGAACGCGACAGTAAAACCGGTATCTCCATTAACGCGACCTTGATGACCATTTCCGATGTCAGGCGCCCGGTAGTGTAAAAGAGCTTGTCATGTCCCTGCAGGTCGTTGAGCCACATGTAACCCGCGATCGCATCGACCGCATTGTGCCGGCCGACATCCTCGATAAACTGTTCGATACCCTGGGATTCACTGCACAGGGCGCAACCGTGTACGGCACCGGCATTCTTGTAAATTTCGTTGAATTCATTGAGCTGGTTGAGCAGCGCGTAAATCGCAGATTGCCTGAGTGCCGGCGGTTGCAGCGATATCTTGTCGATGTCCTCCATCAAGTCGCCAAATACTGTTCCCTGGCCGCATCCGGTGGTGACCGTTTTACGACCGAGCTTGGCGTCGAGATCTTCGATACCATCGTGCGTGGTAATTGCGACCGCCTCGGCCTCCCAGTCAACCTGGATCGCCTTGATCGCCTCGATATCATCGATCATCCGCTGGTTACGCAGCCAACCCAGGATCAGTAACTCGGGGTGATTGCCGAGCGTCATCAGGGTAACGATTTCACGCTTGTCGAGATATATCGTGAGCGCGCGTTCCACGGCTATCGCGCCTTCCACCGGCTCGTTGTATTCGTTGCAGGCGATAACATTGGCCGTGGCCTTGAGGCCGGCATTACTGAGTTGGGGAAGGCGTCGCTGCGGGACGGAAGTCATGGGATAGGCCCTTGGGTAAAAGGTACTAACCGCCGGTGAGATTCATGTGGCGCAGCAGTATTTCCTGGGAATTGAGGTTGAAATCATGTCCCTTCGGCTTGATTTGCATCGAGTCGATGATAGCCTGCTCGAGCGCTTCCGGATTACCGGGATTGGCCCGAATAACATGGCGCAGATCAAGCGAATGCTCCTGCCCCAGGCATAACAGCAGGCGCCCCTCTGCAGTCACACGCACGCGATTGCAGGATTCGCAGAAGTTATGGCTGTGCGGCGAAATAAAGCCAACCCGGGTATTGTCTTGTTGGGTGAGCTGATAATAGCGAGACGGGCCTGCAGTAGTCATTGTGCTGGGTACGATCTCGAAGTGTTGTTCGAGATCTTCGAGAATCTGGTCGCTAGAATAATAGGCAACGGCACGGTCATGATGGTCGTTCTGGCCGAGTGGCATTTCCTCGATAAAGCTGATGTCGATGCCGCGATCGATACAATAGTTTACCAGGTCGAGAATTTCGTCATGGTTGTGGTTTCTCAGTACCACGGTATTTATCTTGATCTGATCGAAATTGCAGGCGATTGCCGCGTCGATGCCATCGAGTGTCTTTTTGAGTTCGCCAACCCGCGTCATTTCACGGAAGCGTTCCGGGCGTAGCGTATCCAGGCTGACATTAATGCGCGTCACACCGGCGTCCTTTAAAGGGCGCGCATACTTCTCGAGCTGGGTTGCATTGGTGGTCAGCGTCAGGTCACGCAGGCCTTCGCTGGCACCCAGGTTGTTGAACAATTGCATAATATTTCTTCGCACCAGTGGCTCGCCACCCGTGATACGAATCTTGTCCACGCCGAGTTTGATAAAGGCCCTGCCCACGCTTTCCATTTCTTCGAGCGTCAACAACTGTGTGCGCGGCACGAATTTCATCTTTTCCGGCATGCAGTAAACACAGCGCAGGTCACAGCGGTCAGTAACCGACAGACGCACGTAACTGACCGTGCGCCCGTAGCGGTCGATGAGCTGGTTCTGTGGAGTTGTCTCGGCCATGGGACGAGCTATTCTAGCAACGATCACGTGATTTAGAAACGGCAGAATTGTTAGGGTCTTTACCCGGTTGAGTCCGCGTCAATGGTGGAATTCACAAGCCCTGGTTCTGGTACAGTAAATTAAATTTGCTGGCACTAGTTCGCATCTGGTAGCTCCATATACTTTGCGCATTCTTACCCACCAGGACCGGAGTCATGTTGATAGGTGTTCCCAAGGAAATCAAGAACCACGAGTACCGCGTCGGGATGGCACCCGCGAGTGTGCGCGAGGCGATAAAACACGGCCATAAAGTGATGGTCGAAACCAATGCCGGCGACGGTATCGGTGTTAGCGATGCCGAGTACGAAAAAATCGGCGCACAAGTCGTCGATTCACCCGAGGAGATATTCGCCAGTGCCGAATTAATAGTCAAGGTCAAGGAACCGCAGGCCGGGGAGAGAGCGATGTTGCGCGAAGGCCAGGTTCTGTTTACCTATTTGCACCTGGCACCGGATCCGGAGCAGACCAAGGACCTTCTGGCGAGCGGTGCGATTTGTATCGCCTATGAAACCGTTACCTCCCCCCATGGCGGCCTGCCTTTACTGGCGCCGATGTCGAAGGTGGCCGGACGCATGGCGATCCAGGCCGGCGCCTATTGCCTCGAACATCCGCATGGCGGGCTTGGTATGCTGCTCGGCGGCGTACCCGGCGTCGATCCGACCAAGGTCGTAATCCTGGGGTCCGGTGTGGTCGGTACCCATTCCACCCATATTGCAGTCGGCATGGGCGCCGATGTCTGGGTCCTCGATAGTAATCCCGAGGCGATCGAGAACCACTGGCGACAGTTTGGTCGCAGTACCAATTCGGTATTTTCGACCGATGATGCGATCGAGCGCCACGTGGTCGAGGCCGACCTGGTGATTGGCGGGGTTTTAATCCCGGGCGCCGAGGCACCCAAGCTGGTTACGGCGCAAATGGTCGAGGATATGAAGCCCGGTGCGGTCATCGTCGATGTCGCGATCGACCAGGGTGGCTGTTGTGAAACTTCGCGGCCAACCACGCATGCTGATCCGACCTACATCGTCGATGACGTGGTGCATTACTGCGTCGCCAATATGCCCGGTGGCGTGCCGCGCACGTCGACTTACGCGCTCAATAATGTGACCCTGCCGCATGTCCTCGCACTTGCCAACAAGGGCTATCGGCAGGCGCTCAAGGATGATCGCTGGTTACGTGATGGTTTGAACGTACACAAGGGCAAGATTACCCAGCGTGAGGTGGCTCGAGATCTCGACTACGACTATCAAGATCCGGAAAGCCTGCTGTAATGAGCCGGTTTCGCGCAGCATGCGTGCAGAATACCGCGACCCGCGATATAGCGACCAACGTTGGCTGGGTTTGCAAGCGCATCGACGAGGCTGCTGCTGCGGGCGCTGATTTTATCACGTTGCCTGAAACCGTGGGTTTAATCGAGCCGGTCAATGAACAGATTCCAGCGTCTACCTACCGCGAAACCGAGGATATCGGCCTGGCTGCCTTTAGAGGGAGGGCAAGTAAGCATGGCGTTACCATCCTGGTCGGTTCGCAGCTGATACTCGAAGATGGCAAGATATTCAACCGCAGCTTCCTGCTGGACACGACCGGAGAGATTCGCGCCCGTTACGACAAGCTACATATGTTCGATATCGTACTAAAACACGGGGAGTCCTATCGTGAATCGGATGCCATCGCCCCGGGAGACACAGCGGTCATCGTCGAAACCGAGTGGGGCAAGCTGGGTTTATCGATTTGTTATGATCTGCGATTTGGTGCACTTTACCGCGCTTTGGCGCAGGGCGGGGCCGAATTCATCACGATTCCGGCCGCCTTTACGCAAACCACCGGCCAGGCGCACTGGCATACCCTGGTGCGGGCGCGCGCAATCGAGACCGGTGCGTTTATCATTGCCCCAAACCAGTGTGGACACCATTGCGACAAGCGCTACTCTTATGGACATTCGCTAATTGTCGATCCCTGGGGTGAAATCCTGGCGGATGGTGGCGCGGAACCTGGCCTGATTTACGCGGATATCGATCTTGGCCAGGTGCAAAAAGTACGTGACCGAATCCCTTCCCTGAAAAACGAGCGGCCTTTTACCCTCGAGCAGCAATAGTCAAGCTGTCATTCACACGTAAGCGGCCCCCCGCGTACGCGGGGTTGGCGTCCCGGCATCATTCGTGGTTCGGCTATACGAGCAGCTGCGATGCGACGACCAGCCGGATGACTGATATTCTTACAAAGGCGGATGGAAAAAATTTTTGACGGGCAAAAATGTATTCCGCCCGCTGTGACCGGCGTGCTGGCGTTACCAGGATCGGTAATACTTGATAGGAGGGAGAGGAAGCATTGATTTTACAGGCGGTATGACTTGCGCTTTGACAGCATAGCTGTGGTATAACTGGGGGTCCTATTAAGACGATATTACTGTTAGCGATGGAAAAAATGGATCTGGAAGACTTCGACCAGGAGCTTCCCGACCGCATGAACCTCGCGGTGATCATGGAAAAACAGCCCTCGACACACCCCTGGGCGGAGTTTCGCTACGATGCGATCGGGGTTGTTGTGCACGACGGCGAAGAAAAATCGGTATCCCGGATTTACCAGGATGGCGAGGTCGAGCATTTCCTCGTCACTGGTCTGGATCTGCAGTTGCATCTCGACGAATGCGAAAGTTACTACCACAACCTGATGTCGCCCGAACCGGGTTGTTTCATCGTTGCCGATCAGCCCGATACCAGTGACGAAATGCCAATACCCTACCTGGTTTCGCTAAGTTTCGACGAGGTTCACGCCTACCTCGAAGGAGACGAACAGATTTACTCGGTGCCGATTCCGCCGCAACTTTACCGCTGGGCAGAAGCCTACGTATTGACACACTATGTCGCGATCAAGAAAACCAAGCGCAAGCTTAAAAACTGGCACCAAACGGAAAAGCCCGGAACGACCTCCGGGGGCAACCGGTCATGACCGAGGACAGCAAAGAGTCGGTTTTACTGCGCTGGTCGCGGCGCAAGCAGGAGGCCGTGCAGAGCACCACCGGCGTCGGCGAAGACGAACCGAAAGAAACACAGGCCAGCCTTGACACCACAGCATCAACCGAGACCGAGACAGCCCCGGTACTGACCGATGCCGACATGCCGCCCATCGAATCGCTGGATGAAAACTCCGATTTCAGTGGCTTCATGTCGGAAGGCGTCAGTGACGAACTGCGCAACCTCGCGTTACGCAAGCTTTTCAAAGCGCCGGTTTTCAATATTCGTGACGGCCTCGACGAGTATGACGAAGACTATACCTTTTTCGAGAAACTCGGCGACGTGGTTACCTGTGATATGAAACACCATATCGAAATGAAAGAGCAAGAGGAACGCGAAGCCCGGGCGCTGGCAGCCGAACAGGATGCCGAAGGTGAGATAGAGGCCATGGAAGCAATTGAGGATGACGAAGATCTTGAGGCCATGGAACGCATCGAGGATGCCGATATCGCTGATAAGAAGTCCGAAATCGTATCAAATGCCGACCTGCAACCCGAAAATAACCAAAGTGCGGACAAATGAGTAACATCGATGCGCGAAATCAGGCGCTAAAGTCGCGTGATGCTTATGAATTCGAGCCGACCAGCCTGGTGTCATACCAGTCTTCCGGCAAGATAATCGCGCTCGGTGACGACGAGGCCCTGCAAAAATGCGCTGAATTACCGGAAACGCTCGCTATAGACAGGATTTCGACCGCTGCTGGCGGGATCCGGATCGACGGCTATCTCGGCGCTTTTGTTGTCAGCGTAAACGATCAGAAAGGTAACCCGGTGGCCCACCAGGGCGACGCGATTCTCGATCTGAATGAAACGCCATTGCTGGCGCGGGAAATGCTGCCCCCGGGATATTTCCATGTGCCTGCGCGGGACTGGGGCAAACCAGAGCTGGTAGACGAACTGGCTGACTTGCCGGGCGAGTTTCAAAAACCCAAGTATTTCGATTATGACGCGTCGATTTGCGCGCACGGCGTGAATGGCAAGATTGCGTGCCGGCAATGTATCGACGCCTGCCCGGCGGAAGCGATCCAGAGCCTGGTGGACCGGATCGAGGTCAATCCTTACCTGTGCCAGGGTGGCGGCAGTTGCACCACGGTTTGCCCGTCGGGTGCGATCCGTTACCTGTACCCGACCCTGCGCGACAATGGCAAGCGCATGCGCGACATGCTCAGGATTTACCAGGAGCAGGGCGGCAGTCGCCCCATTATTTTGTTCCATAGCGAGAGTTACTCGCCCGAAATGTACCTGCAGCACTATGACAACCTGTTGCCGCTCGAGGTCGAGGAGCTAGGCAGCGTTGGCATGGATTTGTGCCTGTCGGCACTGGCCTATGGTGCCATGCAGGTGGTGCTGTACGTCGATGAGCAGGTGCCGGGGAGTACCCGGGCCAGCCTTGCGGCCCAGGTCGAATGGAGCGAGGCGCTGCTGGTCGGTGTCGGGATGGATGGAGCCTGCATTTCGCTTTGTACCGCTGATGCGCCACTGCCGGAAATCGAAGTCGCGCAAAATGTCGAGATGGCGATACACGATGTGCCCCCGGGTAAGCGCAATGCGATATACCAGGCGCTCGATCATCTCGTAACAAGCCTGAAGCCTGCACCGGACCAGGTTGAGCTGCCAGCATCAGCACCCTTTGGTGAAGCCGCTATCGATGCCGCAAAGTGCACGCTGTGCATGGCCTGCGTGGGGTCCTGCCCGGGCCGAGCGCTGCAGGATGGTACCAACCGCGAAGTGCCCGAGGTTTTTTTCATCGAAAGCAACTGCCTGCAGTGTGGCGCCTGCGTGCAAACCTGCCCGGAGGACGCGATAAGCCTGCAACCCAGGCTGCTGTTTGATCATGAAACGCGAAACCGGGCGCGTGCCCTCAACAGTGACACACCGTTCGTGTGCATTGCCTGTGGCAAGCCGTTTGCATCCACCTCGGTAATTCACAAGATGCTGGAAAAACTGAAGGATCACCATATGTTTGGCAGTCAACGTGCGCTTGATCGATTGAAGATGTGTGACAATTGCCGCGTGGTCGATATCGTTCAGGATCCCGATGCGATGGGTGGACAGTTTGATCCGCAAAAGGGCTTTCGTCAGTAATCCGTCGTGATGAACTAACCATGTCAACCACCGGCGAACCAACGATCGAACCGGAACAGCGTTACCGGGCATCGGCCTATGCGTTGCTGGCGGCCTTGCTGAGGGCACCGCCGGAGCAGGCCTTGCTGGATCACGTGGTGGAGCTGTCACCGGAAAGTGACCCTGAATCCGATGAACTCTCGCTGGCAATGGCAGAGCTCGCAGGCGCTGCCCAGAAGGTGCGTCCGGCCGACCTGGAAGATGAATACAACCGCCTCTTTATCGGCCTTGGCGGGGGTGAAGTCGTTCCCTACGGATCCTGGTACCTGACCGGTTACCTGATGGAACAACCGCTGAGTGATTTGCGTGATGACCTGCGTGCGCTCGGTTTTGAGCGCAATCCGGATGTTAGTGAGCCAGAGGACCACGCTGCCGCGATCTTCGAGGTATTTTCCGTCATGATCACAGACTCGGTAGATCTCGAGCGTCAGCGAGCATTTTTCGAAAGGCACATGAAAAGCTGGATATCGCGCTTTTTTGACGATCTGAGCGAGGCGAAATCGGCAGATTTTTATGGATTCGTGGCGCGATTTGGAGTAGCCTTCTATAGTTTGGAAAAAACTTACCTATCTATGCAGATATAACATTATAACGATTGAACTCTAAGAACCCTGTGGAGGAGAAAGACGTGAAATACAACAGTCAACCGAAGGATCAGGAACGCAGAGCATTTATCAAAAAGTCCACGTTAGCCGGAGCGGCCGTGGCAGCCACGACGATGGCCGGCAGCGCCGTCGCCCAAGTCAGCGATGAAACCACCGAAAAACCAGTCCAGAAGGGTTACCAGTTAACCTCGCACGTCCTCGACTATTACAAGTCAGCTGGCATTTAACCTGGGGAGGAAGCACATGAAAAAATTAATCAAATCATCGTCCAGCGTCGATAAATCAAAAGTCGCCAGGCCTTGCAAGTCGGTGCCCGGGGCAATTAGTCGTCGTACCTTCTTAAGAAATTCGAGCCTGATGGCGGGTGGCGCGGCGCTCGCGACCACGGTGTCGCCGGTGATGATGAAAAAAGCCGATGCGGCGGTTGCGGCCGGCGGTAAAATCGAACAAGTCAAGACGATTTGCACGCATTGCTCGGTTGGTTGCGGCATTATCGCGGAAGTTCAAAACGGCGTCTGGACAGGGCAGGAGCCGGCTTTCGATCATCCTTTCAATAAGGGCGCGCACTGCGCCAAGGGTGCGTCGATCCGTGAACACGGGCATGGCCCACGTCGCCTCAAGTATCCAACCAAGCTGGTTGACGGGAAATGGAAAAAGATTTCCTGGGACGAGGCGATCAATGAAATCGGCGACAAGATGCTCGAAATTCGTGACAAGTCGGGTCCCGATTCGGTGTTCTGGCTGGGTTCTGCCAAGCACAGCAACGAGCAGGCTTACCTGTTCCGCAAGTTCGCGGCCATGTGGGGCACCAATAATGTCGACCACCAGGCGCGTATCTGTCATTCGACCACGGTTGCCGGGGTAGCAAATACCTGGGGCTACGGTGCGATGACGAATTCCTACAATGATATCCATCATTCCAAGGCAATATTATTGATCGGTTCCAACCCGACCGAAGCGCACCCGGTCGCGTTGCAGCATATCTTCAAGGCCAAGGAAGAAAACAATGCGCCGGTGATCGTCATTGATCCGCGCTTCACCCGTACCGCAGCGCACGCCAATCACTATCTCAAGATTCGTCCCGGCACCGACGTGGCGATTATCTGGGGCATGATGTGGCATATCTTCGAAAACGGCTGGGAAGACAAGGAATTTATCCGCCAGCGGGTTTACGGCATGGATGACGTCATGAAGGAAGTCAAGAAGTGGAACCCGGCCGAAGTCGAACGCGTTAGCGGTGTGCCGGAAGACCAGGTTTATGCAGCCACCAAGGCGATGGCGGATAACCGTCCCGGCACCTTCATCTGGTGCATGGGCGGTACCCAGCACACTATCGGTAACAACAATACCCGTGCTTATTGTGCGTTCCAGCTGGCGCTCGGTAACATGGGCGTCTCGGGTGGCGGCGCCAATATATTCCGCGGCCACGACAATGTCCAAGGGGCCACCGATCTCGGTGTACTTTCCAACACCCTGCCCGGGTACTACGGTCTTTCCGCGGGTTCGTGGAAGCACTGGTCGCGCGTCTGGGACCTCGACTACGAATGGATCAAGGGCCAGTTCGATAGCGGTAGCTACGAGCAGAGCAAGGGTAAAGATGTCCCGGTCATGAATACCAAGGGAATTCCGGTATCACGCTGGATCGACGGCGTGCTCGAAGACAAGGCAAACATTGCCCAGAAAGATAACCTGAGGGCAATGTTCTTCTGGGGTCACGCGCCCAACAGCCAGACTCGCGGCGTCGAGCAGAAAAAGGCGATGGAAAAGCTCGAGATGATGGTCATCGTCGATCCTTATCCGACCGCATCAGCGGTAATGCCGGACCGTAAAGACGGAATCTACCTGCTGCCGGCATCGACGCAGATGGAAACCTACGGTTCGGTGACAGCTTCCAACCGCTCGTTCCAGTGGCGTTCGAAAGTCATCGAGCCACTGTTCGAGTCACTGCCAGATCAAACCATTATGTACAAACTGGCGAAAAAACTGGGTCTGGCCGATCAACTGTTCAAGAACATCAAAGTCAACGGCGAGGAACCACTGGTTGAAGACATCCTGCGCGAAATCAATCGCGGCATGTGGACCATCGGTTACACCGGCCAGAGCCCGGAACGTCTGAAGAAGCACCAGGAGAACTGGGGCACCTTCGATTACGACACCCTGAAAGCCGAAGGCGGTCCCGCCGACGGCGACTACTACGGCCTGCCATGGCCTTCATGGGGACCCCCGGAAATGAACCATCCGGGTACGCCGAACCTGTATGACACCTCCAAGAACGTGGCGGATGGTGGTTTGACTTTCCGCGCCCGCTTCGGGGTAGAACGTAACGGAACCAACCTGCTTGCAGAAGGTTCTTATGGTAAAGGTTCTGATATCAAAGATGGTTATCCTGAATTCAGCGCCGATGTTTTGAAGAAACTGGGCTGGTGGGATGACCTGACCGCGGCAGAAAAGAAGGCGGCCGAGGGCAAGAACTGGAAAACCGACCTGTCCGGCGGCATTCAGCGGGTCGCAATCAAGCACGGCTGTTCGCCGTTCGGAAACGCCAAGGCCCGAGCGATGGTCTGGACCTTCCCGGATCCGGTGCCCATTCATCGCGAGCCGTTATACACGTCGCGACGTGACCTGGTCGAGAAGTACCCGACCTACGAGGATCGCAAGTCGTTCTGGCGCCTGCCGACGCGTTACAAGTCGATCCAGGCCACCGATTTCAGCAAGGATTATCCGATAATCCTAACCTCCGGACGACTGGTCGAGTACGAGGGCGGTGGCGACGAAACCCGCTCCAACGCCTGGCTGGCCGAATTGCAGCAGGACATGTTCGTGGAAATCCATCCACGTGATGCCAACAACGCCGGCATCAAGGATGGCGACGATGTCTGGGTCGAAGGCGCCGAAAAGGCCAAGGTCAAGGTCAAGGCGATGGTAACGCGCCGGGTTGGTTCCGGGGTCGCTTTCATGCCGTTCCACTTTGCCGGGCATATGCAAGGCGAGAACCTGCTGGATAAATACCCGGAAGGCGCGGCACCCTACATCCTGGGTGAAGCGGCCAATACGGCATTTACTTATGGCTACGATTCGGTGACGCAGATGCAGGAATCGAAATGCAGCCTTTGTCGCATTACGAAAGCTTAAGGGGGATTGAAAAATGGCTACTATGAAATTTTACTGTGATGCGGAACGTTGTATCGAATGTAATGCCTGCGTAACCGCCTGTAAAAACGAGCATGATATCCCCTGGGGCGTTAACCGCCGACGCGTGGTTACGATCAAGGATGGCGAGCAGGGTGAACGCTCACTTTCGGTCGCATGTATGCACTGCTCCGATGCGCCTTGCGCTGCAGTCTGCCCGGTGGACTGCTTTTACACCACCGGTGACGGCATCGTTTTGCACGACAAGGACATCTGTATCGGCTGCGGTTACTGCTTTTACGCCTGTCCGTTCGGGGCGCCACAATTCCCCGAATCGTCAGCCTTCTCGTCGCGTGGCAAGATGGATAAGTGTACTTTCTGCGCCGGTGGTCCGGAAGATGACCACAGCTCCGAAGAGTACAAAAAGTATGGACGCAACCGGCTTTCAGAGGGTAAGTTGCCGTTGTGCGCAGAGATGTGCTCCACCAAGGCCTTGCTGGCTGGCGATGCAGACGTACTCTCGGATATCTATCGCAAGCGCATCATCAATCGCGGCGCCAGCGCCTTTGACTGGGGTGTTAACTTTAACAACACCAAGATCCAGGGTTAATAATACGCAGGCATAGAAATGAGATCGATACAGGGACGTATCGAGGTTCGCCCGATGGATTTGGCAGCACAATGAAAACTGGGAAAAGGGTGAGAGTCGTGAGAATCCATACGTTGATAATGATGGTTTGCCTGGTGTTGTCCGTGTTCCAGGTGCAGGCTGCCGATCCTTCTGTCGATCCTCCTCCCCCACCTGAGAGTTTGCTATCCATTAATCCCGGTTCAGAGCTATGGCGCGAGGTGCGACAGCGTGATGGCGTTGTCGAGGGTATCAGCCAGGTCAAATCACCGGGTGCCAACGTGCTGGTCAACGTGTCGGGCCAATCCTGGCGCGAGTACCGGATGCAGGAACTGGTGCCGATAGCGGGTGCAGCGATTTTGATCGTGCTGGTCATAATCGCGATCTTCCGTTTGTTGCGCGGTCGCATCATGCTCGAGAACGGGCGTTCGGGCGTCAAGATTTTACGTTTTACGACGAGTCAGCGAGCCGCGCACTGGACTACGGCGATTCTTTTCGTGACGCTCGGCCTAACCGGGTTGATCCTGTTGCTGGGTCGCAAATTTCTAATCCCTCTGTTCGGTGCCGAGGGTTTCAGCAATATCGCCGTGGCGGCCAAATTCCTGCATGATTACCTTGGACCCGTCTTCATGTTGGCGCTGACCTGGCTGTTCGTGTTGTTTGTACGCGACAATATTCCATCTCCCAAACTCGACCTGCAGTGGTTGCTGAAAGGCGGTGGATTGTTCGGCAAACACGCCAGTGCCGGTCGCTATAATGCCGGCGAAAAACTCTGGTTCTGGCTGGCGACGATTGTTGGACTTGCGGTGATTATCAGTGGCATGGTGCTCGACTTTCCGATTTTTGGCCAGGCGCGTGCCACGATGGAGTTTTATCACTGGGTGCATAGCGTATCCGCGATAATTCTGATCGTGGTTTCGTTTGGTCATATCTATATGGGCACCGCGGCACTGGAAGCGACTTTTGAAGTCATGAAGACCGGCTACTGTGACGCTAACTGGGCCAAGGAACATCACGACCTGTGGTATGAAAAAGTCAAGGATTCAAATGAATCCGCGCCGCAGAGTCAGGCGCAAGCCAACACCGATACCGGGCAACGCGAATCTGCGGACTCCGCTTACTAGCTCAAGGCCGTCGCGGTCAGTAGTTGTCCTAGGTCAACTACTGCGTTGGTTAATATTGCATAAATTATGACCTGTTTTATTCTGCCGGGAGTCAAAACCGGTAGGATAAAGCTTGGTTAATTCCCGCTACATATACTCACCCGTTTCACCTACGCAACTGACAGCTATTATCCTGTTTGTGGTTGGCCTGTTTTTGACGCAAGTCTCCGTTGCAGCTGTACCGCAAAAACATGAAAATTTCCCGCAAGGAGTGCCAACAATAAACCCGGGTAGTGAACTGTGGCGCGAAATACGCCGGCGCGACGGCAGCGGCGAATTCAACGAAGTGAACCAGGGACTGCTGGTCAACGAACTGTTACGCGAAATGCGCAACAGCCAGCAGATACAGCAGGGAATCAGCCAGGTCGGACAGGTCGATAGCGGCGTGCTGATCAATGCCCAGGGCAAACGCTGGGCACTGTTTCGCATGACCACGCTGGCGGATTACAGTGCCATCGCGATTGCGGCCATCTTCGTCATCATCGTTCTGTTTTTCGTTATCCGTGGCAAGGTGTCTATCGAGGGCGGCCTGTCTGGTAACGTGGTCAAACGTTTTAGCGACTACGAGCGCGTCGTGCACTGGACACTGGCGATCGTATTCCTGTTTCTCGCCATTACCGGGTTGATACTGTTGCTGGGCCGCCCGCTGCTGATTCCGCTGTTTGGCAAGGATTTCTTTGCACTATTGGCCTCGGCTAGCAAGGAGGGGCACAACCTGTTTGGCCCACTGTTCCTGGTATCGCTGATCATGATGCTGATCAGTTTCGGGCGACGCAATATTTACGAAAAGGGCGATCTGACCTGGCTGCTCAAGGGCGGTGGCCTGATCGGTAAGGGTCACGTTTCGGGCGGATTTTTCAACATGGGCGAAAAAACCTGGTACTGGATGGTGATTTTGATAGGCCTCGTGATTTCGATCAGCGGTCTGATCCTGGTATCGCCCAATTTCGGGCAGGGCCGACTGATCATGGAGTTCACCCATATCCTGCATGTGGTCAGTGCGATGATATTAATCGTGGTCTCGATCGGCCATATGTATCTCGGCTCGATCGGCAGCGAAGGCGCGCTCGAGGGTATGAAATCCGGCTATGTGGATATCAACTGGGCAGCAGCACATCACGATCGCTGGGGAAAGCTTTGCCGCGAACAGGATTTAATCGTCTCGGCCGAGGAGTACGCGCGGCTGCAGGGACAAACCGGGAGTATATCTCAACCCGTGACGGAGCAGGGCAAATGATCGAATACCTCGTTGACGGACCGCTCTGGTATCTTTCCCTCGCGGTGTTTTGCACAGGCGTTGTCTGGAAGCTGGGCAGCATTATTTTTACAAGCCGTAAAACCGACCTTTCCGTGGCGCGCGACTCGGCGACGTCAGGCGCGGTCAGAACCGTGTTTAGCCGTTTCCTGCCGCACAGGGAAATTGCGGCCAGCATAAAAATGCAGGTCATCGCGGGATACATGTTTCACCTGGGCTTGTTCGCGTTATTGTTTTTCGCCGCGCCGCACGTCTTGTTTCTCGAGGAACATATTCTCGGTTTTGGCTGGACAGCGATGCCGCACTGGGCCTTTATCGTCTCCGCCCAGTTCGCCTTTCTCGGCCTGATCATGTTGTGGTTACGTCGGTTGGTGAACCCGGTCAGCCGGCTGATATCGACACTCGACGATCACGTCGCCGCAATCCTGACCTTCATCGTCATGCTGACCGGCTGTTTCGCGCTGCTCGAGGGCTCGCCTGCGCTGCGATTGCTACACCGTTTCACGGTCGAGCTTTGGCTGATTTATTTTCCGTTCAGCGCGTTAATGCACACCTTTACCTTCGTGCCAAGCCGCGCTTTTACCGGCGCCTGGTTCGGACGGCGCGGCATCGATGCCTAGGGGATTAATCGAATGAGCGAACGACTCGAACGTGGTCTCGAAACCCTGCGCAACGAAATTGACGGCAAGGTCAAATCCTTCTTTTCGAGCTGCGTACGCTGCGGCATTTGCGCCGAAGCCTGCCTGTTTTATACCGAGACCAACGATCCGCGCTATACCCCGATCTACAAAACTGAGCCCCTGCGCAAACTGTGGCAAAAGGAATACAGTTTCTGGGGCAAGCTCAGCAGCGCACTTGGTATCGGCAAACCCATGACCGAGGCGGATCTCGCCGACTGGGAGGAACTGGTCTATGACGGTTGCTCGATGTGCGGTCGCTGCAGCATGGTGTGCCCGGTCGGTGTCGATATTTCGATGGTCATCTTCAAGGTCAAGCATGGCCTCGCCAAGGCCGGCTTTTCACCCGAGGGCCTGGTCGGCGCGACACAGCGCGCGGTCGATATCGGCAGCCCAATGGGTATTACCATGAAAGCAGTCGCGGCGACAATCAAACACGTCGAGGCGAATACCGGCCTCAAGGTACCGTTGGACGTCGAAGGCGCCGATTATCTTGCATTGCTTTCGTCCAACGAAATCGCGCTCTATCCCGAGTATCTCGAGTCGATTACCAAGATCTTCGATCACGCCGGCGTCAGCTGGACCCTGTCGTCCGAGGCCTACGAGGCCACCAATTCAGGATTGCAGATTGGTAACAAGACGATCGCCGGGCAATTGGTACAGCGCGTCGTCGACGGCGCCGAGAAACTCAAGGTCAAAAACGTCATCAGCCCGGAGTGCGGCCACGCCTATACCGCGTTGCGCTGGGAGGGGCCGAATTTCATCGGCAAGGCCTATCCGTTTCGCGTCGTGCATATACTCGAATTGCTCGACGAGTTGCGCGCCGAGGGCCGGCTCGAGACTACTGGCATGGAACACGAACGTCTGACCTTCCACGACCCCTGTTCGATCGTGCGCCGTGGCGGCATCCAGGCACAACCGCGCAACCTGCTGCAACCACTGGCCGAGAACTTCGTCGAAATGACCGACCATGGTTCGATGAACTGGTGCTGCGGCGGCGGTGGCGGCGTCAGCAGTAACGAGCGCGCCGAGGAGTTGAAACTCACTGCTTTCAACAAGAAGAAATCGCAGATCGATGCGCTCAAGGTCGACGCGGTCGTGACCGCTTGCTCCAATTGTCGCATGGTCATGGAGGAAGGCGTAGAACACAACGAAATGGAAGTCGAGCTGCTGGGGCTGACCGAAATCATTGCCGAGCACCTGGTTGACAAACACGCCCACTAAAAAATTAACCAGTTCCGCCGCTATCTTCCGGCAATTGGAAAGATTTCTCGAAGGTGGGCGGAAAACATTTTTGACGGGCAAAAATGTATTCCACCCACTGTGACTAGCGAAGTTGCGTTTAGAGAATTGGGGTGACCTGTCATTTCAGTTAATGTGAGAATCTGAACGGCGTGTTAATTACGCTGTGGTATGATCGTCGGCATCTTGAATTTGACGAGACGATGCCATGGCTGACGAAACCATAACCGATGAAGAACTCGATGAAACCTACCGTCGTATGGTGGATTCATTTATCGATCGTGCCAACGAGCTTGCCGAAACCAATAGCCCGGAAAACGTCGGTATGGCACTGCTGTACGCGGCGTCTCGTTACAATGCTCATGTAGTCTCACATCATGCCCCGGTGCTCGAAGACTACGAGCGTGATATTCCCGGGGCACGCGAGTTTTTCCATGCCCAGTACCAGCAGATGCTCGATGAGAATCTCGAAGACTATAAGCTAACCTACACCAAGTACTCGAATTTCATCCGCAAGCAGTAACCTTCGCCAACCTTATCCCGGGACAAACCTGGTCCGAGAAATCGCCTCGCTGTTTCCAGGCTCCAAGGCAGCCATCACGGGCTGACTTGTCGAGTGCACCGAGCTTGTCCACGTAACAGAAGAACGCCGCAAAATCGAAGTCGTGTGCCTCGATCATGTT
This sequence comes from Gammaproteobacteria bacterium, assembly GCA_029862005.1. Classification (NCBI taxonomy): domain Bacteria; kingdom Pseudomonadati; phylum Pseudomonadota; class Gammaproteobacteria; species Gammaproteobacteria bacterium. The sequence goes on from JAOTYD010000008.1 coordinate 82,660, forward strand.
GATAAATGCCGGGACCTCGGAATTATAAGCGGCTACTGATCCGATCTTGGCATTGTTCAGGTCATCGGCAAACCAGCCTGTGAATCCCTTGTTGATTTCATACCTGCCGGCAATGCTGCCATGTGCATCTCGTGCATTGGCAAATACCTGCGCTTTGCGCTGGCGTTTTTCTGTATCGCTGAGGTCACTGGAATAGATATCTGTCAGCTCTTTACGGACGTCTTCGATGAGTTCAAATACCTCGCCGCGATAGCTTAGCCAGCGCGATATCTTGCCGAGGTCCTCGAACCGGTTCTGTGATTTTAACCAGAGTTCGGTGCCAACCTGTTGTATGGCGGTTGCAAGCGATTCGTTGAAAGTTGTGTCGTCATCGATATATATCTGCTGATGTGTGAGTTCGTGGAACAGTAATCCCGCGAGGCGGTAGTCGGGCCAGTTAATAAAACTGCTCAGCACCGGGTCATCGAACCAGCCCAGTGTCGAATAGGCCGAGACTCGGCCAATATGCACTTCCAGGCCTTCTGACATCAAGTCCTCGGCGTAGGTTAACAGGCGGTCCTCATCGTAGTAACCGCGGTAGCTGGCGCAACCGATGATCGGGTAACACCATTCGTAAAGCCGTGTCGAGAATTCCGGTGCGGCGAACAGGTTCTGGATCACGTAGGGCCTATCCAGCTCGACGTAACTGTCGTAACTGCCGTTTGAGGGTAGCTCGAGGCGTTCGATCGAAAAGCGCCTTATCTCCTGCACTAGCGCCAGACGCTCGCGCAAATCGGCTTCAAGCGAGTCATCTGCGAGCAACGTGTCGATGTCAACGCGTTGATTCATAACCGCCAGATGCCCCGTCGCACTATGCCAGTAATAGCCGAGGTCGGCGCAGCCGCTCAGTAATGACAGTAAAGCAATCGAAATTATCCAGCGCATACAGTATTCTCTCACACAGTACTTAACAGGGAAAAATCATGTTTGTTTCCAGCCAGTTCGACGGTGGCAATATCGAGTGCCTCGATGCTAGCGATCCCAGCAATATTCTGCTCGAGATACGTGCCGACAATCAGTCGGACTTTTACCAGTGGTTTTATTTTCGCGCGGCAAACGTCAAGGATCTCGAGTGCAGATACCTGATTACCAATGCGGCAGGCGCAGCCTACAAAAAGGGCTGGGAAGGGTACCAGGCCGTCGCCAGTTACGACCGCGAATTCTGGTTTCGCGTCGAAACCACTTACGATGGTGAAAACCTGGTCATTGAACATAACAGTAGCGAAGACCAGGTCTACTTTGCCTATTTTGCGCCCTACTCGATGGAGCGTCATGCGGACCTGCTTGCATTTGCGCATTCCAGCGAGCGCTGCCAGGCGGAGACGCTGGGGGTAACACTAGATGGCCAGGCTATGGATTGTCTGCGTTTTGGGGAGCCCGGGGAGGGACGAAAAAGTATCTGGATGGTGGCACGCCAGCATCCGGGTGAAACCATGGCTGAATGGTGGATGGAAGGCCTGGTCAATCGCCTGGTCGACCACAGTGATCCCGTTGTCAACACGATTCTCGACAAGGCGGTAATTTACCTGGTGCCAAATATGAATCCCGACGGAAGTCGGCGCGGGCATTTGCGTACCAACGCGGTGGGATCGAATTTGAATCGCGAATGGGACAACCCCACCCCGGACAAGAGCCCCGAGGTACTGTGCGTGCTCGAGAAGATCAGGCAAACTGGGCTCGATTTTGGTCTCGACGTGCATGGTGATGAGGCGCTGCCGTACAACTTTATAGCGGGCACCGAGGGCATTCCCGGTTGGAACCATGAACGCCAGCAGCAACTCGAACTGTTCAAGATGACGCTCGCGAACATTAACCCGGATTTCCAGGTCGAACACGGCTATCCGCCGAATTCGGCCGGCAACGCTAACATGACCTATTGCTCGAACTCGCTCGCGGAGCGCTTTGGTGCGCTGGTCATGACGCTGGAAATGCCGTTCAAGGATGCCACCGGAACCCCGGATCGTATCCAGGGATGGAGCCCGGAACGTTGTGGCCGTCTCGCGCATTCCTGCCTCGATGCCCTGCACCTGTGCTGGGACCAGGTGGTGAAATAATGTTCAATCCGAAATCGCACGGGGGATAAGAAGCTTGGTCAAGCGCAGAGATTTCCTCAAGGCAGGCGCCGCCGGGTTACTCGGTAGCGCCCTTGTCAAGTCGCCTGCAGCCCTGGCGACCCTTAAAAGCACGGCTTTTCAGCTAACCGCGTCTAACGGTAATTTTAAATTCGGTCCGGACCAGGTCATGGCAACACAAGTCATGTTTTATAACCAGTCGATACCCGGGCCGGTAATCCGTATCCCGCAGGGTCAGGAATCGACGATTCGGTTTAAAAATGCGCTCGACGAATCCAGCTCTGTTCATTGGCACGGGCTGCGCATCGATAACGCGATGGACGGGGTGCCCGGCATGACCCAGGAACCGGTGTTACCGGGCCAAACCTTCGATTACCGATTGACTCCCCCCGATGCCGGCAGCTACTGGTATCACACCCACCAGCGCTCCTGGGCACAACTGGCCCTGGGTCTGGCCGGGATCCTGATCGTCGAAGAAGCATCACCACCGCGGGTGGACCAGGATCTGGTTTTTGCTATCGATGACTGGCGCCTCGATGATCAAATGCAGATGGATATGCGCAGCCTGGGTGCGCTGCATGACTGGTCGCATCGCGGGCGTCTCGGCAATGTCATAACCGTGAACGGTGAAACCGAGAAGAGGTATAAAGTTGCCGCCGGTGAGCGTGTCCGTCTGCGATTGCTCAATATCGCAAATGCGCGCACCATGAATCTGTTATTCAACGAACCCGAACTCTCGGTTGTCGCGATTGATGGCCAACCGGTTAAACCCTTTGTTCCTGAATCGGGCAGAATTTTACTGGCGCCAGGCCAGCGCGCCGATTTGATCATCGACATGACTGCCGGTCCCGGCGAGCGTTCACTGATCGAGGTCGTTATTGGAGAGTACGCCTACGAAGTTGCGAGTTTCGAGTACGATCAGACCAGGAAGCGCGAGCACACCCTGGATACACCCATTGCACTGGCCGACAATCCGCTGCAGCAAACCCGGCTGCCGGATGAATTTATACGAGTGCCGTTGCTGATGGAAGGGGGTGCCATGGGCGGCATGCGTGGAGCAATGTTTCTGGGTAAGGAGATGGGGATTCGCGAGCTGATCGAGCACCGCAAAATATGGGCCATCAACGGCATCGTAGGGATGCCGGAAAAGCCACTCTTCAGTGTTAAACGCGGAACGGCAATTAGCCTTGATGTTAAAAACGAGAACAGCTGGCCGCATGCGATGCACATCCATGGACACCATTTCGTTCACGACAGGACGCCTGATTTCTGGCGCGATACCGCGCTGTTTTCACGCGGTGAGCAGGGGACGATGAAATTCGTCGCCGATAATCCAGGCAAATGGCTGATTCACTGCCACATGGTCGAGCACATGGCCGGCGGCATGGTAACCTGGTTCGAAGTGACGTAACGTCGAATTAATTCCCTGGAGATTTGCAACCATGTCGAAGATCAACATCCAGTTCACGCTGTTTTCCGCGTTTTACTCGCCCCTGATTGTGACGATGGCGGGAGGGTTTCTTAATCGGGAAGGTCTCGAGTACGAGTGGTCGGTGTCGCCACCCGGAGTGCCGGCGGTCGCCGCCATTATGGACGGGTCGGCACAGGTCGTGCAGTCGGCACCGAGCCAGGCCTTTAACGCGATAGCGCAGGGCGAGTCGGATTATCCGCTCCACTTTGCCCAGATCAATGAAATGGATGGATTCTTTATCAGCGGTCGCGAGGCGGATGCCGGGTTCTCATGGCACCAGCTCGAGGGCGCAGAAGTGGTCATGTTCGGTGGCGGTCAACCCAATGCGATGTTTCGCTACGCCTGCCATCGCGCCGGTATCGACTATGACAAAATTCGGGCGATTACGCCCGGCGGAGCGGATGAAATCGATCAGGCGTTTCGCGCTGGCGAAGGTCAGTATGTACAACAGCAGGGACCTTACCCGCAGCAACTCGAGGTTGAGGGTGTCGGCAGCATCGTCGCCCAGGTGGGCCCGCTGATTGGGCCCTGTGCCTTTTCGAGCCTGGCCGCTTCGCGCGAATGGCTGGGCACAGACGAAGCGAGCGCCTTTACCCGCGCCTATGCCAGTGCCCGGCAGTATCTGAATGAAACCCCGGCCAATGAAATCGCGGCTCTCGAGCAATCCTATTTCCCCGCTACCAGTCCCGCCGCCCTGGAGCAATGTATTTCCAGTTACCAGCAACTGGGGTGCTGGACACCGCATGTCGAAATAACAAAACCGGCATTCGCAGTCATACTCGATGTCTTTACCTATACCGGTGGTATATCTGAACGCTACCCTTACGAATCCGTCTGCGCCGTTCCACCTTCGGACCAGGGAATCACTCATGACCATTGATAAAAATTCGATCACGGCTGACCTGCTTTCCGATACAGGGTATTGCCACCTGGATAATGCAGGTGCCGCATTAATGCCGCGCTGCGTGCTGGAGACCCAGATCGCGCATCTTGAACTCGAAGCATCTGTCGGCGGTTACGAGGCAGAGCGGCGCAAGCATGATCAAATCGAGGCGGTTTATGATTCGGTCGCTCGTCTGATCAATTGTCATCGAGACGAGGTTGCGATCGTCGAAAATGCAACGGTCGGCTGGATGATGGCATTTTATGCGATTCCTTTTGAGGCGGGCGATCGCATCTTAACGGCCGAAGCCGAGTACGCATCGAACTACCTGGCTTATCTGCAGGTAACCAGGCAAAAGGGGGTCATTGTCGAAACCATTCCCTCCACCGTGGATGGCGAGATATGCGTCGAAACCCTGGAGAGTATGATTGACGAGCGGGTAAGACTGATATCGGTAACTCACGTACCGACCAACGGTGGTCTCGTCAATCCGGTCGAGGCAATCGGTCGGGTTGCGAAACAACATGATATTTTGTACCTCGTGGACGCCTGTCAGTCAGCCGGCCAGATGCCACTCGATGTCAGTGCGATAAACTGCGATTTTCTCAGTGCGACCGGACGCAAGTTTTTACGCGGACCGAGGGGTGTCGGATTTCTTTTTGTCAGTCGCCGCGTGCCGGAATCGCTGCACCCACCCGTGATCGATCTTTTTTCCGCGACCTGGATCGATGCAGATCACTATGAATTGCGCAAGGATGCAAGGCGCTTTGAAAACTGGGAAAGTAATTATGCTGCCAAGCTGGGCCTTGGCAGTGCGATTGATTATGCATTGAACATAGGCCTTGATAATATCGAAGCCGAAGTCACGCGCCTGGCAGACTTGTTGCGGAGCATGCTGGCCGAAATACCGGGCGTCAGCGTGCATGATATCGGCAAGCGGAAATGCGGGATCGTGACTTTTTCAGTCGATGGTGTCGCGGCTACCGATATCGAAAAGCGGCTTCGGGAAAATGGAGTCCAGGTCAGCGTGAGTTCTCCGGTTAGCACCCTGATTGACGCGACCCGCCGAAAGCTGCCTGACCTGGTGCGCAGCTCAGTGCATTACTACAACCGGGAAGCGGAGCTGGAAGCGCTGGTGAACGTTATCAAGTCGATCTAAAAACTCGGCAATGCCGTGGCAACGGGATTTGCCTAGATTTCCTGAACCACTTTGGCCAGCATATCGCGCACCTGGCCTGCAACGGCTTTCAGGTCATCGTTGTCGATCGCCTGCATCGAGGATACCGGATCGACTGCGCTGACCTGAACACCACCCTCGACCGCGCGCAGTATCACATTGCACGGAAGCATCGCCCCGATTTTTGGCTCCATGCCGATCGCCTGGTGTGCCATCGTTGGATTGCAGGCACCGAGAATGCGGTAGGATTCCATGTCAATATCAAGTTTTTTCTTCATTGTCGCTTTCACGTCGATTTCGGTGAGAACACCGAATCCGTGCGCTGCCAGGGCATTACGCGTCCTGGTATCGACGTCATCAAAATCTGAATTCTCGATGAGTCGGTCAATGGTGTAGCTCATGATAGCAATGCCTCCGTGGTTTTGGGCTCTGGATGTCTCGACACCCGGTAGACGAAAAATACGCTATCCGGGGTTGGTAATCCAGCTTCGCTGGACCGAATCTTTTTATGAGGGTAGAGGAAGATGTTATACGGCCGAAGGAGAGGCCGTTAGTCTGGAACAGAAATGTGCAGAAAAGGGCTTGCTGTCGCTTGACGCCAGAATTGCCCCCCAGAAACTGTGGGACTCCATGTGCGGGCAACGATTTTTCAACCCGCCGCGGAACGTTACTGGTAATAAACGCCTAGTGCTGCGTTTTCGTCATGATGGTGTGGATGGCCCGATCAAACACTGACGCTGATTCGATACATTTGACGCGTCCTTCCTTGAGTTCGATCGCAAAATTACTCATGTTCATGTTTCTGACCTTGTGACCCTGGCGATTGACGAAGACGAAGTTACCCGTGACATTGCTTTTCCAGGACAGGCGCGCGACCAGAACTTTAGATTGCGACTCGGTAAATTCCACCCAGTCGCCGATTTCCAGCGCCCCGGCCTGCTCCAGGAAGTCTTCACCCTCGTCTTCTGCTTCAAACAGTTCTTCGTCATCAGAAGCGAGCACAATTTCTTCGTCTATCGCGATCTCACCCATTTTGACACCAGCGGCAAACTGGTTGAGATCGTCAATGACATCGGTCGTGGAAGCCTCCGAGATAATGGTGATGGAATCATCATCAATCTCGTTCAGAACGACCTCGATTTCACCGGTTTCGTTGGCAGAGAACTCAAAATCCGGTGCTTCCGTGATATCGATACCCTGTGATTTGGCAAATGCGTCAGCGCCGCTGTCTTCAGGCCAGACGGTCTGATCGTCGACACGAGTTACAATGTTTTTCGACGTCTGCTTGACGATCTTGGCATGTTCCTGGGCCAGCATCTGGAATATCCGGTTCTGCACGTCTACCGGGATTTTAACCAGGTCCATTCCCTTTGAGAGCGCACGTAACAGTGCAGGAATGGTTTGTATAATCTTGACCCGTTCTTCCTCGGTATATTTAGGTATTAGCGACCAGACGAAACACGTCGAGATACGTTTCAGGTTTTTCCAGTGATTGGATGTTTCACCCAGGGACAAATATGCGTTGAACAGCACCGAGGTCCAGGTGGTTTCGAGAAAATCGATTACTTCAAAACTGATTTCCCGGTTATTGATAAGCTTGTGAACCAGTGCAGCCGCAGCATCCTGGGCTTGCTGAATTTGCAGATCCCTGTTCTCTTCCTGTAGTTGAATCTCCTTTTCGACTTTTTCAATCTTCTGGTCCTGGTCGGTAAGGAAATTTTCGAAGTTGATATAGGCTTCTTCGAAAACCGAGATATCTTCATCAAACTCGCTGATCAGGAAATTGACGATTTCCTCGGTTTTGTCGATGAGCGGCTGTTCGTCGGTATGACCTTCGCTCCAGCCCAGTGACGCGCGTGAAATGCTGTCGAGCAATTTTCGTGCAGGGTGTTTTTTCTGGTTGAAAAAATCCTTGTCGATAATAGCGACCTTGAGCATTGGAATCTGCAGGCGGCCGATCAAAACCTTGATCGGATCAGGCAGCGCCTCATCGTCAAAAAAGAAATCAAACAGCATCGAGACCACATCGATGGTCTGGCCGTCAGTTGCATTAACCTGGTGCTGATTTTGCTGTTTGAAATCGACCAGTTGCTGGTGACTTTGTGCTTTGAGACTTTGCGGATCGATCGAGGCCAGCGGTTGGCTTGGAATGCTTGCGGCCTGCAGGCTGTTCAGCGCGGCGACAAAACTACCGCCCTGGGAACTGGGTGCAACGGCACCGCCTCCCGCGACGCCACCGCCACCGGCAACTCCGCCGCCACCCACAACTCCGCCGCCACCGGCAACTCCACCGCCACCGGCAACTCCGCCGCCACCGGCAACTCCACCGCCACCGGCAACTCCGCCGCCACCGGCAACTCCACCGCCACCGGTAACTCCGCCGCCACCGGCAACTCCGCCGCCACCCGCAACTCCACCGCCACCGGGTACACCACCGGCGCCCGCTACGCCTCCGGCACCTGCAATTCCGGCACCGGGTACGGCGGCTACCGCCTGCTGTAACGCCGAAAACAGGTTGCCGTCGGCTACCTGAACGCCTGCAACTCCACCGGCACTCGCACCGGATGCGGGAGTCAACAAGACCGGCCCACCGGCGCCAGGTTCTCCTTTATTCTTGATACGGTTCGCCATGTAACGGCTGGTCTGTTTCATCCTTTCCTGGTCGGGTTTGAAACCGGGCAGCACACCTTTCTTGACGAACAGTTCGTTTAATTCCTTGTAGAAATGACCCAGGTTATTCATCACGTATTTATCGAACAGCTTGTAGAAGATCAGCTTCGACTGGATATCGGTTTCGAGCAACTGGGATGCCTTGTCAAAACTTTCACAGATTGCCTTGGGATCGAGGGGATTATCGTCATCGTTTATTTCCTTGCGTTTCAGGACTAGTTTCAGACGTTCGCTTATTGCGAATAACTCATCCTCGAAGCGCGGGCGCGCCTTCGAAATCATGTTTTCGATTGCTATGTTGTCTTCGAGGTCGTCGAGCTCGACAAGAGTCAATTCCTCTTCGTCATCCTCTTCGTTGTTGTCAGATTTTCCTGTGATGAAAGTATTAAAGCATTGCTGCATTTCGTAGGTGAAATGTTTTTTGATGCCGTCACGTTTCAACCTGATCTCGCGCATCGCCTCCATATACATGTTGCGCTCACGGTCATTTTTAACCTTGTCCGATAATTCAAACATGGCGTCGTCAACATTCTCCATCAGCACGCGGATCAGGTCACTGAGTCCGTCCAGAGAGAAACGCTTAACCGAGTTATACACCGGATTTTTCCCGCCCTTGGCGTTAACGACTTCGAGTTTTGGTGCCAGCATTTTTTACCTGCATTCCCCGCCAATCTGCCTTGACTCCGATCAAATCACGCTCCCGGGAGATATAAAGATGACGTTAAGAAATTATTAGTGATAGTGTGATGTAATTCGCGTGTTAATAAGGTGTGGATAAAAGCATAGTTGTTATTGGTAACCTCATATGACCATTCATACCCGAAATATGACCGTTCGTCGGTAACGTCAATAATTTAACAGCCGTAAAAGAAGGTCAGTCCGGGCTTTACTGTAAGGGCGCAATCCGGAGAATAGCGCAGGCTTAGAAGAACCAGGTATCCATGAAGTTTTATTGCCTCTGTTTTAGCGCCTTGATGCTGACTTCGGCATCCCTGCTTGCGGTCGAAAAACCGCGACGAATAGTCTCTATCGGACTCTGTACCGACCAGTTACTGCTAATGCTCGCCGACCGCGAGCAAATAGCCTCGTTGTCGGTCTGGGCGCAGGATGAAAATATGTCCTACATGATCGATGCGGTCGGCGATATCCCGCTCAATCGCTCGTCGGTCGAGGAGATCATCCAGTTTGAACCAGATCTGGTCGTGGCAAGCGAGTTTGTCGCCTGGGATACGGTCAAATTTCTACGCCAGCTTGGATACCCGGTGAAACAAATGCCGGTAGCGACCTCGGTCGCACAAATTTACCAGCAACTTGAATTGTTTGGCGAGTGGACTGGCAATCAACAGCGCGCACAGGCAACTATTGCGCAGATGCAATCGCGGCTAGCCGATATTCATGCACGCTATGCCGAACGACCCGTCAAAAGCGTGATCATCTACTCGCCCAACGGTTTTACGATTGGTGCAAATACGCTCGAAGACGATTTATTTATCCAGGCCGGGTATCGAAACCTGGCGGCGGAGATGGGAATCGAAGGTTTCCAGGCGATTTCACTCGAAAAACTGGTGGCCTCCGATCCCGATGTGCTGCAAATTGACCGTGGCCTGTCACAACAGGATTCACTTGCGACTGCCTACCTGGGTCATCCTGTTTTAGCCAGACTGACCCGGCAACGCGAGTATCTCGATATCCCGACTCGATTGCGGATTTGTGCAGGACCGATGATTGTCGATGCAGTCGAACTGATGGCGGCACGTCGATGAACCTCAAGGCCGTAGACACACGGCTGTTGATAGCAATCCTGTTGCCGCTGCTGCTGGTAGTACTTGCGTTCGCGCTTGGTGTTGGTGCTGTCGATATCGATCTGGGCAAGGCGATTCGCGATATCGTCAATCAACAGACTTCGATAGAAATGCTGATCCTGCATGACATACGGTTGCCGCGCGCTTTACTCGCGGGCCTAGTGGGAGGGACTCTCGGGCTCGCCGGGGCTGCCCTGCAGGGATTGCTGCGCAATCCCTTGGCGGAGCCGGGCATTATCGGGATTTCAAACGGTGCCGCGCTGGGCGCGGTTATCGTGTTTTACTACGGTCTCGCCGGCAGTGCCTGGTTCGTATTACCGCTGGGCGGACTGGTCGGTGCCCTGCTCGCGGTTAGCTGTATTTTTCTGCTCGTGGGTCAAAGCCGCTCGATCATTACGCTGATCCTGGCGGGGGTAGCGATCAATGCGATTGGCGGTGCGCTGATCGCGCTCGCGCTTAACTTTGCCGAGAGTCCCTACGCGATGCAAGAAATCGTGTTCTGGCTGCTCGGCTCGGTTGCCAATCGTAGCTTCAATGAGCTTTATATTGCATTGCCTTTCCTGGTATTAGGCTGGGCTATGATGCTTTATTGCGGCCGCTTTCTGAATGCCCTGACGCTCGGTGAAGAAACCGCAAAGTCGCTGGGATTCAATGTCGTGCGTATGCGCCTGGTACTGATTCTCGGCGTAGCCGCAAGCGTCGGTGCGGCGGTTTCGGTGGCCGGTAACATCGGTTTTATCGGCCTGGTTGTACCACACCTGGTACGCCCTTTCGTTGCCTATGAACCGCGCCGGCTGTTACTCGCGAGCGGCCTCGTCGGTGCGATTTTGCTGCTGATCGCCGATATCGCGGTACAATCACTGCCCACTGCCGCGGAAATGAAACTTGGCGTGATCACGTCGTTGGTCGGTGCGCCATTCTTCCTGCTGCTGATATTGAAATCGAGGAATACCTTGCAATGAGCCTGCTGAGCGCAACCGCTATCGATTACAGCATCGACCAGGTACCGATTCTCAAGGGTATTGATTTCCACGTCGACAAGGGGGAACTGGTCGGTTTAATCGGTCCGAACGGGGCAGGCAAGAGCAGCCTGCTACGATTGCTGACCGGTATCGAGGCACCCGACCGCGGTGAGATCAGGTTACAGGACCAGGGGATGGCGAAAATCTCCTCGCAGCAACGCGCGCGCTGGCTGGGTTATCTGGTGCAGGGTGCGCAGGCTTACTGGCCGTTCAGCGTGGAAAAAGTTGTCGGGCTCGGGCGTATTCCATACCAGAAATGGTGGCAACAGGCGAGCGCAGAAGACCAGGCCAAAATCGAAGCCGCAATGGAGATGACCGAAACCCTGGCCTATCGCAATCGTATTGTTACGACCCTTTCAGGAGGTGAGCAAACCCTCGTCATGCTGGCCAGGATTTTCGCGACCGGGAATCAACTGATTCTCGCCGATGAACCGGTTGCCGCGCTCGATCCTTATCATCAACTCCATGTTATGGAAATTTTGCGGCAGCACGCACAACAGGACCGGGCCGCGGTCGTGGTGTTGCATGATTTAAGCCTGGCTGCACGATTCTGTGATCGGCTGTATATGCTCAGTCACGGAGAACTGGAATGCAGTGGCAGTGTCGACCGGGTGCTGAACAAGGAGAATATCGCGCGGGTTTACGGGGTTGATAGCCGGATCGAGTGTAATGAAAATAGTATTAGCGTGATCCCGCTGACGCGGGTTAGTGAACATCACCCCTGAAGCGGTCTAATAGTACCAGGCGAGCTGTGCAAACAGCGATGCACCGACCGCAAGCGTACGGGTATCTATACCTGAGTCGATACCGCCGAATTCATTGCCATCGCTGCCGGTCGGCAGGTTCAACGCAAGCAGTAACTGTAAATCCTGTTGCAGATCGTGCTGACTGAATACCTGCAACAGTGTCGAATTATCATCGAGATTTCTGAAAATACTGGTGGTAAGCACCCACAGGGGCGCCAACTCGATGGTAGCCGCGGCTGCAAGGTAGTTTTCACCCAGGGTGTATAGTTCTGCGCGTTCGATTCGGGTCAGTAATTCAGGGTTGTCTGCGAGCGCGACGGGATCATAATCGCCGTCGTCGATGCCAAACCCGTTATGAAAATACTCAAGCGCCACACTTGTATTTTTTTCCCAGGCGATCCACGAGTAAGACCAGTTCAGGACGGCGCTGGTAAAATGCTCGTCCCCGGTATCGGTTAGCATGATATCGCTGCGCCAGATAGCGTCGGCAATATCGATGCTGCCCCCCAGCGCCACGATACTTGCGTCGTAATGTTCCGCCACCAGTAAATCGAACTCACTGGCCTCCGAGAATCGGTGGTACTTGAGCGCAAGACTGGAGACATCCGCGTCGACGTCATCATCCTCGTCACGGCGGCCAACCCAGACTACCTGCACATCATCACCTGAATCGAGCAGGTACTGAGCGTAGAGCATGTCGTCACCGGTCTTGTACTCGGTGTCGATGGCGGCTGGATCAAACGGGTTAAAAAAATCGACCGGATTGTAAATCAGGCCGTTACCCCAGGACACGGCCTGGCGGCCGATCTTGAACACTGTCTTGTTCGAGGTATGACTCAGGTAAAAGCGATCGAGGCGATGCGTGATTACACGATCATCCTGATCGCTGATGCGATGTGATAAATCGAAAACGCGCTGTTCATCGTCCGCAAGCGTTACGGCATTGAAACCGAGATTCGGGTTTTGTTGTCGTAACTCGAGCTGGTCGCCCTTTACCGCGATCAGCTGATAGTCGCTACGCCAGCTCCATTGACCGCTGCCGCCGGACAGGTTGAGCCGTAAGTCAAGATTTGCGTCGATCGCCGGATCGTCGCTGAAATCCTGCAACAGGCTTTTACCGGGGATATTTACCGCTGTGACCTGTGGTTTAAAGTGACCGCGTAGTTCCAGAGCATGTACCCCCTCAAAGTACAATGCCGTGATTAGCAGCGTCATTGCAATACTTCGGATCGTTACGTGAGCGGGAAACCTGGAATCGCGGGGTCGTTTAAAGATCCCGGATAATTGCTGCGCAATTTCCGGGATGACGCGGCTAGTTGCGGTGGTCCGCCGAAGCGGGATGATGTGGATAATTACCGGGATGATGTTACTGCACTTCATCGCCGATAATCTTGCCATCGCGCATCTTGATCAGGCGCTTCGCGTAACGCATGACGCGTTTGTCGTGGGTGGAGATGATGAAGGTGATGCGGTGGTGTTCATTCAATTCCTGAAACAAGCCCATCAGGTGCGCCGCGGAAACACTGTCGAGATTGGCGGTCGGTTCGTCGGCGAGCACCAGGTCGGGGTGCGAGACGATCGCACGTGCCACCGCAACGCGCTGCTGTTGACCGCCCGACAGTTGCGCCGGTCGCCGGTCTTCCATACCCTCGAGGCCGACCTCCTTGAGAATATCGAGTGCTTTTTGTGCGCGTTCCGCCGCCGGCACGCCCTGGACCTCCATGACAAATTCGACGTTTTCCTGTGCCGACAGCACCGGGATCAGATTATAGGACTGGAATACGAACCCGATGTGGTGAAGTCGCATGTCGGCCAAAGGCCCGCGTTCGAGTTGATCGACCCGTATATCGCCCATGTGAATCTCGCCGCTGTCGGGCGTATCGAGCCCGCCGATCGCGTTCAGCAGAGTGGTTTTGCCCGATCCCGAGGGCCCGGACAGACAGACGAATTCACCCACCTCGATGTCGAGGTCGATGTGATCGAGACCGGTAATGATCTCGTCGCCCTGTTTAAAGGTTTTACATAGTTGGCGGCAGCGGATGGAACTCATGGATTTCGACTCAGTGGGTGTTGAGCGCGCGTACCGGATCGAGCTGGGACGCGCGCCAGGCGGGAAGAATGCTGGTCAGGATGCCGAGCAAGACGACAACGACGTTGGCCAGCACCACATCGTAAAGAGTCAGACTGGGGTAAATGACGCTGCCGACGCCCATCATTGCCATACCCTCGGCGACGATGGAGATGTCGAGCCCGCTCTCCAGCGGCTTGATCGTGACCAGCGCCAGCAGGTTACCGACCGCCAGACCGATTAGCAGCAACAGCAACGATTCGAGCAGGATCTGGTATACGATCAGGCCCGGCCGCATGCCCAGCGCCTGGATCAGGCCAATTTCACGTACGCGCTCGAAGATGGCCATGATCAGCGTGTTGACCAGCCCGAAGGACAACGCGAGGAAAATGATGATCACCCACACCAGCACAAAACCATCCATCATGTTGAACATGACCGCGAGGTAGGTATCGATTTCGTACCAGGGTTTAACCTCGAGTCCATCGGGCGTGGCCGCCTTGACTCTCCGGTAGAGGGATTCGACATCGCGATAGTCGTGGTCGATGAGCACGATCTGTGAAATCCGGCCCTCGATATTCAACAGTTTTTGCAACGTAGCGCGCGCGGCATAAACGTTAAATTCCTCCTGCGCGGCCAGTTCCGCCTGGTAGATGCCGACAATGCGAAATCCCCGTTCGGCGATATTATTGGCCGGATCCTGGCTCATAACGACGACGCGTTTGCCGAGCCGGGTTTCGAGTCGCTCGGCGAGCCTGGCGCCGATGATAATGCCTTTGTCCTGGTTCGATTCGAGGAATCGACCCGCGGATATCTGCGCCGGCAGCCCGGTGATATCGGCTTCCGCCGCCGGCTCGATACCGATCAGATTGATGCCCCGGCTTTCGCGTTCGCTGGCAATGACCGCGGGCACCCGGATTCGGTTGGCCCAGCTGCGGCTGCCGTTTTGCGTCAGTGCCGTCAGCAGTTCACCCCGGGGTTCGTCGATACTGTTGACCACGTTCGGGTCGTCGAGAAAATCGGGATGCTGAATCTGGATATGCCCGGGCAGGTTGCGAATGCCCTGGTTGAGCATGTCGTCGACCATGCCGCGCATCAGCGCGGTCATGAAAATCATCGCCCAGACACCGACCGAGATCGCACCCAGCATAATCGCGGTGCGGCGCTTATTGCGCCACAGGTTGCGCCATGAAAGCGTCAGGATGGTTTTGAAATGAGTGCCGAGCCCCGTCATGTCAGATCGCCCGCATCGCATCGATCGGCGTCAGCAGATAAAGCCGCAGCGCCGGGTAGAGGGCTGCCAGCAGGCTACCAATGGCGACTGCGGCAGGACCCAGCGTTATTGTTGCGATAGTAAACGCCGGATAGATCCGCTCCGGCAGGTTGAACTTGAGCGCAACTTCATCCATGCCGGGGTAGGAAAAGCCGACACGGCTCATGTATATATTGATCGCCAGGCCAACGGCGATGCCGAGCACCAGGCCAAGCGCGGTCATCAATGCGGTTTCGAGCATGACCAGTCGCGACAGCCGTGCCGGTTGCAACCCCAGCGCCATCATAGTGCCGAACTCGCGGGTACGTTCGAGCACCGACATCAGCTGGGTATTGAGCACGCTGAAGGCCACCAGCACGATCAGCACTATATACATGAACGAGTTACTGGCCATATCCGCCTGGATAGCCTGCCGCAGGCCCGGCTGCAATTCGTCCCAGTGGCGCAGGCTTATGCTTTTGTCGGTATCCAGCAATTCGCCGATCTGCGACTGCAACGATTCGACGTCGTCGATGTGCTGCGCGCGCACGGTCAGGCTGTGCCCGCGGTCCTGCATCGCAAACGCATCCTGGAAATAACCGAGATCGACCTGCGCCACCGCGCGATCGAGATCAGCAACGCCCGACTCGAATATGCCGACCACCGTGACGATGCCGGCGGCAAACGAATCGTCGAAACCGCTGCCGATAAAAGTCAGTTCATCACCCGGCCCAACCTTGAGATTGCGCGCCAGCACTGCACCGATGACAATTTCCCCGGGCCTACCGGGTTCAAGGTACCGGCCCTGCTTTACCAGCCCCGGCAGGGTCGATACCAATGGCTCGTGCGCGGGATCGACGCCGATAATCTGCAACCCGTAGGAACGCTCGTTGCTCGACGCCAGGGCGAATCCGGTGGCGCGGGCGCTGATGCTGTCCAGGCCGAGTTCGCGGCGCAGGCGCTCGGCCAGTTCGGCAATATCGTCGATTGCGTAGCGCATTTTAGGCTCGTCGAGATATCGGGGATGTTGCAGTTGCAGGTGCCCGGAAAAAGCCTGCAGCGAATTGTCGATCATCATGTCGTAACTGCCGAACTGCAACGACATCGCGAATATCAGCAGGCCATTGGAAAAAATCATCGCACCAACGGTGAGCCAGGTGCGGCGCCAGTGGCGCCACAGGTTACGCCACGCCATGCGCAGTGTGACATCCTTCACTGCCGGGGATTCCTGAGGCTGGATAGCGTGAACAGATTAGCTTCCAGCGCGATGTCGAAGTCGATGTCGTCAACGACCATTTCAGTCCATTCATCCGGTGTCTCGAGCTTGTGCATGCGCATGCGTGACGCGATGGTGCGGTCGTCCATGACTGCGATCTCGGTCGCGTTCATTTCCTTGACCAGGATATCGTCCTGGTCCCAGAATTCCTGGCGCAGCAAGATAAAGTCGTCACGGATAGTAACGATTTCCTTGCCCCAGACAACCGCGGCTTCCTCGTGTGGAATCGATTCGATGGTGTAAACCAGGTGATCATCCCGGGTCTCGGTTTTGAGCAGGCGATGATCATACTGATCGATGATATCGGTCGACTTGCTGATGTCCTTGTTGGAAAAATCGCTGCCCATCCAGCTCTGGTTCATCATCGAGGACGGCACCTTGAGGATACGATTGATCTTCGGCGAAAAAGTCCACATGCTCTGATCCTTGACCAGGGTGCCATTTCCCGCGTCGCGCTTCGGCGCGGTAACGCGCACCAGGGAAAGCTTGTCGCCCTCAGTCCAGGCCTGCATCGAGAAGCTGCGTTCCCAGTCGCTGCGGTGGACTGTCATCGTCATTTCAGAGTACGAGGTAATACCGCGCCAGTGTTCCATCGCCGCACGAATCAGGTCGCGTGGGTCCGGAGTATCGCTCTCGGTTGCGGCCAGCGTCGACCAAACACCTGACAACGCGAACAATAACAGGATGTAAAGACGAAAATAAACGCTCAATTTAAGATTTTTTATTGCCATTCCGGGCTATCTCTCCATTGCGTTAATGCGGTCGTCCGCTCGGTAATGTACGATGCTATCAGCCTGACATTTACCTGTCCTTAACAAGGTCCCGACCGGAGTAGATACTATGCGTGGTTTTTGCGTTCAGTCATTGAGCCAGATCAATCAGATTTCGCTGAGCTTTGCTAGATTTTCATCGTGACGGGAGTATATTGACTGGATCTAAACCGAGGGCTAAATCACCATGAGTAATGACGTTAAAGAAAATCTGAAAAGCCAGGCCACCTGGAAACGTGGTCTTTATATGCTGCTGTATGCAATTTTTTACACTCTTGCCGAAATCATATTGGTCGCAGTGATTATCTTTCAGTTTCTTTCAAAGTTGTTTACCGGCGAAACCAACGAGCGCCTGCGCAAACTGGGCCAGGGATTAAGCACCTATATTTACCAGATACTCCAGTACATGAATTTCAACAGCGAGTACCAGCCTTACCCATTCGGTGCGTGGCCGAAAGGGGAGCCCAAACCTGCCAGGCTAACCGAGCAGGCCGAGTCGACTAATCCCTAGTCTGCAAATGCCAGGATTTTTCAATATCGCGCGAGGATGTTGCGTCGGGTTGGTACTGGCTTTTCCGTTTGCAGCGCAGGCGTCTTCGAGTGCGGGCGAAACCGTGGTCGAGCGTGGCAGTATCGATGACGATTACTATGCTGCCGGCGGGGTCGTCGATATCGACGCCAGTGTTGCCGGTGACGTTATCGTTGCCGGTGGCGAAATCTATATTGGGCACCTGGTCGAGGGCGATGTCATTGCCGCCGGCGGGACGCTCAAAATTCGGGGTGAAGTCAAGGATGATATCCGCATCGCCGGCGGCAATATCAATATCGATGCCGTTATCGCCGATGACCTTGCCGCGACCGGTGGTTCGATAACCCTGTCACCCGGAACAACCGTTGGTGGAAACGCGTGGCTGGCCGGTGGTGAAATTCACCTGGCGGGTACAATTCTCGGTAACCTCAAGTTAGCCGGTGGTCATATTCGCCTTTCCGGAAGCGTGCGGGGCGATGTTGAAATCGATGGCGCAGAAATTGAAATCCTCGAAGGCGCACGGATCGACGGGGAACTGAACTATAAAAGCCCGCAACCGGTAACCCCCGATGAGGGCGCAAGCGTATCTGGAAAGATAACCTATGAAGCGGTGGACTGGCATTATGCCGATCGTGGCTTTGGCCTGTTCTTTTCGATTACTCTCGCAGTCGCGAGTATCCTGTTTTACCTTTTTTTCCCCCATTACACGGTTGCCTCGGTCAAACGGATTGGTTCCAATCCGTGGACCAGCCTGGGTCTGGGATTTATTTTCACTGTCGCCACGCCGATGGTCGCTTTCATGCTGATGCTGATAGTGTTGGGTCTCTGGGTCGGCTTGAGCTTGCTGGCGCTTTACTGCGTCGCTTTATTGTCGGGCTTTCTGATTGCCTGTTTTTTTGTCGCCGATCGGGGCGCGAAACTCCTGAGGCTGAATATCGCTTCACGCGGGCGTCGATTGATTTCGGTGGTAGCCGTTATTTTCCTGCTTGGATTAATCCAGCTGATTCCATTGCTCGGCGGCCTGATCCTGTTTCTGCTGTTGCTGTTTGGACTGGGTGCCGGGTTGCTGCAGTTGCGTTACGTTTACCGACCACCCGCAGCGGTGTCATAAAATTGCAGGCATTCGGGTTCGCGCCCCCGAACAACCCGCTTTCCCTTCAGTTTTCCATGGGTCTCGGTGACAACCGTGTGCTGTCCTTCACGATGATGATCATCGTAAAAGTAGATCACGATCCAGTCCTGCACGCGGTTAAGGCTGTGCGCACGCGCGGTATTTGAAAAAAGCGCGGTGAAATGCCAGTGATCATAAGTGGCGTGCAGGATGGGTAACCAGGCCTTGTTTTCAGGATTGAAGCGCCTAGGTCTGATCATCGGCAACTTGTCGTCCCTGGCCTTCAGGCGGTATTCCTCGTCGACCTTCAGTACCAGTCTGACATCAGGCCTGGTGCTGTCCTGGCGGACGGGTCTTAACTGCCGGCGTTGTTCATCGAGGTGTTTTTGCAGCCAGGACTCAATCGCCTCGCGACGTTTGCTGCCAAGGCCTTCGACCCTGGTGAGCTGTCCGTCGCGTGCCGCGTTTTCGAGCGCTTCGAGACTTTCGACATGCAGCGTGTCGTGGATGCGTTCCGCCAGTGCTCTACCAACCGTTGGAATCTCACGGAACAAGGCCACTGGATCGGCAGCACCCTTGAGATTCTCGAGGCGCGACATGCGCCCGGTGGCGATATATTCGTAGATCGAGCGCGCGATTCCCTCGCCGATTCCTGGCAGGGCAACAAGCCCCTTGATGCCCTTTGCCTGCATCAGGTCGGCGATATTTTGAGGCATTTTGTCGAGCGTATCTGCGGCGTGAAGATAGGCGTTGGTGCGAAACGGATTGGCCTGCTGTGCTTTAAGCAGTGCCGCAATTTCGCGCAGATTCTGGGCTACTTCATGATTGTACGCCTGCATTTGGCACACCATTTTCAGTGGGGATTCTTCCCTCGATGTTTAATTTTAACGACCTGCCCCGAAAAAAAGCTTGATTTGAATCATCGATCTCGGCGATAACACGGCGGTTAAATTATCGAGTCCTAACCATGAAGCTTTACAACGCCTGGTATTGTCCCTTCGCCCAGCGTGCCTGGATGGCGCTGGTTCACAAGGGCATCGACTTCGAGTATGTCGAAGTCGATCCCTACGACAAGACCGACTGGTGGGTCAGGGTGTCGCGCGGTGCCGAGCTGGTGCCGGTACTGGTGCAACCGAATAGTAACGGGGTTGGCGAGACCACCATCGTTGAATCTAACCGGATCCTGGAATTCCTCGAGGATTACCGGCCACAGCAAAACCCGATCTTCTCGGCAGATCCGCTCGAACGCGCCGAGCAGAAGTACTGGATGGATCACATCGGCAACAAGATCACGCCCTACCTGTATCGTTTTCTGAAAGCGAGCGAGCCGGGTGATTACCGTACCGAGTCACGTGCAAAGTTGCTCGAAGGGCTGAGCACGCTGGTCAGCGCAATGGATGATGACGGGCCGTTCTTTTCGGGCGACGAAATCTGTGCCGTCGATATCGCCCTGATCCCGTTTGCCTACCGTATCGACGTGTTGCTCGGTACTTACCGCGATTTCAGGCTCCCCGAAGAGGGCGAAGCCTGGCAAAGATACCGGCGCTGGTACGACGCGATGCTGGAGCTGCCTTCTTTCAAGGTGACCGCCTTCGACCAGGACGATTACGAAAAGCGCCTGGTCGAACACTACTACCCCTATAGCCTCGGCGAGGGGCAGACCGACGTTACCCGGGTAAATTGAGCTGTTAGCGTAATCGTCAGCTTGCTGCAAGCGGGCTTATATCGGGAAAAGTGTGAAGCAGTTGCGTTTGATTCAGACCTGATTCAGGTAATATACGATATGGTTACACGAACTCGCTAATGGGCTGATAGCGCGAATGGCCGACGACACAGTAATTGATCTCAATGGAATCCTTGCAAGGTTGCAGAATCGTCGTGAATTCCTGCAGCTGCTCGGCAAGGGGCTTGGATATGGTGCCATCGCCACGGCGTTGCCGGCCTGTGGCGGCAGCAGTTCGGGCTCGTCTGACGAGCCTTCGTCTCCAGCTTCGCCACCGAAAATTGTCGTGCCGAAGGCGAGTCCCGAATACACGGTGCTCAAGCGCACCAGCTTTGGTCCGCATCGGGATGCTCTGGTCTCGATAAAAAACCTCGGCATTACTGGTTACCTGGAGCAGCAGCTCGATCATCTGAATATCGACGTCAGCGCACTCGAAGCCGAAATTGCGACACAATTTCCGTTGACGCTGCAAACCCCGGCAGAACTGGTCCTGAATTTCCCCGCCAATATTTTCGACGTGGCCACGCAAATGATCGCGGCAACCCAGTACCGGCAGATGTTCAGCGAACGCCAGCTGTTTGAAATCATGGTCGAATTCTGGAGCGATCACTTCAATATACATCTGATCAACGGTCTTGGCCCAACCCTGAAACCTTTCGATGACCAGCAGGTAATTCGTACCCATGCGCTTGGGAACTTCCGCGATATGTTACATGCTTCCGCGAAAAGCAGTGCGATGCTGTTTTATCTCGATAATTTTTTTAACCAGGCAATCGCGCCGAATGAAAACTATGCGCGCGAGTTGATGGAACTGCACACGCTCGGCGTCGATGGCGGTTATACCGAAACCGATGTCAAGGAGGTTGCGCGCTGTTTCACCGGTTGGACCTTGCGCTTCCCGGGAGACCCGGGTGGCGACTACGGCGAATTCGTTTATGTCGACGCCATTCACGACGACCAGGCCAAGCTGGTGCTGGGCAATCCGATTGCAGCTGGTGGCGGGCAGACCGATGCTGAACAGGTGCTCGATATACTGGTAGCGCACCCGTCCACGGCAAACTTCATCGCCACCAAGTTGTGCCGACGCTTCATCAGCGACTCGCCTCCGCAAGCGGCAGTCGATACGGTCGCCCTCGCGTTTTCCAGCTCAAACGGCGATATCAAGGAAACCTTGCGCGCACTGTTCGCGACCGCTGCATTTCTCGATGATGCCGATCTCAAGATCATCCGGCCGAGTGAATATCTGGCCGCGCTGGTAAGATCGCTGGCGCCCGATACATCTTATCCACCGGACCAGGGTCAGTTCTGGTTTTTCGCGCAAAATACGCTCGGTCAGCTGCCATTTTACTGGCCGACGCCGGATGGTTATCCGGACCTGCAGAGCTACTGGGCCAGCACCGGCGGGTTGCTGAACCGCTGGCGCCTGTCGTTTCTGAGCTTTGCCGGTATTATTCCGGGTGTCGACGTGATCACGGTCGACTACGCGACAATGCTAAATGGTGCCAACACACTGGCAGCGGTCGTGGATGCGATTACCGATGCCGTACTGATGCGACCGCTTTCGAGCGATGACCGCTCGATCATCATGGCTTGGCTGAAAGGTGAGCTCGGGGTTACCGAGGATGAAATTTTGCCGGCAACCGTGCCGGAACAGGCGTCGGCGCTGGCTGCCGCGGTACTGGTCAGCTCGGTTTATTTTCATCTGCGCTAGGAGTGAATGGTGTCGACTGCCAATAAAATTGTTGCCCACCCCACGATCCCGAGTGATCACGATATCCTGGTATGTGTTTTTCAGCGCGGTGCAGCCGATGGTCTTAATGCGCTGGTACCCTATAGCGATGCCGACTACTACACCCATCGCCCGAATATCGGGATACCGGCGCCGGGAAGCCCGGGCGGTGGCGTCTACGTAACGGATGATTACGCCCTGCACCCGGTACTGGCGCCGCTCAAACCGATTTATGACGCGGGTGATCTGGCGCTGGTGCATGCCACGGGAGTTCCGCACGCGATACGTTCACATTTTTCGGCACAAAACCTGATTGAGCGAGGTGTCGTTGAAAAAACGGGGCCCAACACCGGCTGGCTCGGGCGTCACCTTGCTGCAAGCCCGGCGGCCTCGAGCTCGGCTTTTCGCGCCATTTCGATCAGCGGCAACGTGCCAGTTGCGTTGAACGGCGCGGTCGATCCGCTCGCGATCGATAATTTAAATGATTTCGGTTTCGACCAGGGCATTCTCGACTCGGGTTATCCGCAGGTGCTTGCAGAGCTGTTTCAAAATCCGGTCCCCTTTTTCGGTCCGGCCGGGGCTGCATTGACGGCGATGGAAGAATTACAGGCCGCTGACCTGGCTGCGATTACTCCGGCTAACGGCGCGGTGTACCCCGACACCGCACTCGGTAACAAGATGCGGCAGGCGGGGCAGTTAATTAAATCCGAACTGCCGGTTGAAGTGATCTGTATTGATTCCGATGGCTGGGATCACCACGAGAGCCTGCCGACCTATATTGACCTTTCGTTGAGTGAACTCGCTCAAGTACTGGGTGCCTTTTACACCGACATGGGTCTCGGTATGTCACGTATCACGATGCTGGTGTACACCGAGTTTGGACGCAGAGTCGCCCAGAACGGATCGATGGGTACCGATCATGGAACCGGCAGCCTGGCTTACTTGATGGGAGGCGGTGTCAATGGAGGACAGGTCATCAGCGACTGGCCCGGCCTTACGCCTGCAAATCTTGAATACGGTGAGGACCTTAAAATTACCACTGACCTGCGCACGGTAATCTCGGAACTGATGAACAAGCGACTCGGTGGTACCGATGTGGGTACGGTTTTTCCTGGATTCAGCGGTCCGACCGATGTGAACGCGTTTCTTTAGGCTGATTTTTAAGCTGCCCAATAGTCTCTATTAAACCTCGATTGCCGGACGGTGTTTACCTTGTGAATCGCAACCGGCATGGCTATGATGCTTGGTCAAGGAAATTGCGTAAACGAGGTTTGTCATGAAAGTGTGTGTACTCGGGGCTGCCGGCGGAATCGGTCAACCACTCTCTCTGTTGCTCAAACTACAGCTTCCAGCGGGTAGCGAGCTGTCGCTCTACGACGTGGCGCCTTTTACACCCGGGGTGGCGGTCGATTTAAGTCATATCCCGAGCGATGTCTGTGTTACGGGTTATGTCGGTGATGACGTCGAGACCGCGATGAAGAATGCGGACATCGTCGTGATCCCCGCCGGCGTGCCCCGCAAACCGGGCATGACCCGTGACGACCTGTTCAACGTCAATGCCGGGATCGTCAAGAACCTGATCGGTACCGGTGCCAAAGTCTGTCCGGGGGCCTGCTTTGCGATCGTCACCAACCCGGTCAACTCAACCGTGCCAATCGCTGCCGAAGTACTCAAGGCCGCCGGTGTATACGACAAGCGCAAATTGTTCGGAGTAACCACACTTGACGTCATCCGTTCCATTACCTTTGTCGCACAAACCGCCGGCAAAAGTGTCGATGAAGTCAGTGTCGATGTCATTGGCGGTCACAGTGGCGTTACCATCCTGCCGTTGCTTTCCAGCGTTGCCGGCGTAGAGCTGAGCCAGGCTGATATCGAGGCCCTGACGCCCCGAATTCAGGAAGCGGGTACCGAGGTCGTCGAAGCCAAGGCGGGCGCCGGTTCGGCCACGCTGTCAATGGCGCAGGCGGCGGCGCGCTTCACAATGTCACTGGTGGCCGCGATGAATGGCGACTCCGTTACCGAGTGCTGCTATGTCCAGGTCGGCGACGATAGCGACAGTTTTCACGCGCAACCGGTGATACTAGGCAAGGACGGGGTTGAATCGATCCCGCCATTGCCGGCGCTTAGCGACTACGAGCAAAGACTGCTGGACGAAATGCGCGAGACCCTGCAAGGCAATATCAAAAAGGGTATCGAGTTTGCAAACGCCTAGAGAGTAATTATCTTCGGCGTAATATTGGGAAGACATTGATACCAAAAATCTGTTGAGGAACCTCGAAAATGCGTTACTCGATACTGCTGTTGTTAGCCTTTCTGGCGTTCGCTTGCAGTTCCAAGAATACCCATCAGGATGACGCCGAGATAATTACCAGGATCGGCGTCATTGCCGCCAAGGAAGATGCCAGTGTTAACGATGTCGAAAAAGACACCCGGACCAGGACCAGCGTTTACGGATCGGTTTCGTCCGGTGGAAATTTTTCGATCGGAGTGGGTGTTTTACTATCGTCCTTTTTCTCCGGTGATTCCGAACCGGAACTGGTGCGTTACGAAGTCGATCTGAAGGATGGCGGACAATTCACGATTTATCTTGACAGTCCCGATTTCGAAGTCGACGACTGCGTCGAGATCACCGTGCACCCGAATGAAGAAAAGTATCCGCCAACCATGAAGCGCAAGAAAGGTGCCTGCTAGATTGCTTATAGGGATCGTCATCGCGGAATGACGGTGAATTTCGAGGAATGGATTCCGGATCAATGGAAATGTTATCCTTTGACGATGTCCGACGAGAAAATATCCAGCAATGAAGCCATCGACGCGGCGTTACACCTCGATGGCGATCCCGAAAACGTCAAGCAGTTCTACGAAGACTGGGCAAAGAATTACAATATCGACACCACCGGTTCCGAATACACCGGGCCTGCGATCGCAGCGAATCTGATGCAACAAAACTTAACCGATAAGGACAGTGAGCTTCTCGATGCCGGTTGCGGCACCGGGCTGGTTGGTGTTGAGTTGCAAGCGCTTGGGTATGGCAACCTGGATGGATTCGATCTCTCCGACTCAATGGTAGAGCTAGCCGCTGCGACCGGGGCCTACCGGCAGGTACTGGGAAGTATCGATATGATGCGAGCGGCGAAAAGTTATGCAGCTGCCAGCTACGATGCGATTCTATCGGTAGGGGTTTTCACCCTGGGGCATGTGCCGCCCGATGCATTGAAGGTATTACTGAAGCTGGCCAAACCAGGCGGGTTGCTGGTGATATCCACGCGCACGCATTACTACGATCAGACCAACTACCAGCAAGTAGTCGACGAACTAACCACCAGCAAGCAAGTTGAATTAATCCAGGTAATCAAGGATGCACCCTATAACAACGACGGTGACGGTCATTACTGGGTTTTTCGAAAAACAGGCTGAGCTGGATCTGCTTTAAAGTTTTCTTTGCGATTGAATCCGTAGCACTGTTTGAGTTAAATAGGTTAATCCCGCGGGGTCCCGTTGGCACAACGATTACTGGAGAGTTTTTTCATGCCGTCCAAGCGATTGAATGTTTTCAGCCACTGCGCGAAGTCACCGTGGTTTTCCCGTACCTGGAGTGAAAACGCGTTTTACAGCGAGTATGCTGGACGATTGGTGCTGCAGTCGCTGGGAAATGACACGACCGAGGAATACTGGAAGCTGCGCAAAGCGGTCGGCCTGTTTGACGTGCCGGAGCGCCCGGTTGAAATCAAGGGTCGCGATTCGGTTAAATTTCTCAATCGCGTGTTTACGCGCCCGGTCGACAAGCTTCATGTCGGACGCGGTAGCTACGGACTGATCTGCCACCAGGGCGGTGGCATGGTGTGCGACGGCATTTTATTCAAACTCGCAGTAGATCATTTCTGGTACGTGCATGCCGATGCCGACGTTTACCTGTGGCTGGTAGCGCACGCGCTCGATTACGCGGTCGAGATCCACGATCCACGGTCCTGGGTACTACAGGTACAGGGTCCGAAATCGATGGCGGTTCTGGAAAACGCCTGCGATGGCGGACCGCCAGGGGAATTCCGTTATTTTGATGCTTTCGAGGGACACATGGGCGGGCAGCCCGTGCTCGTGAGTCGCACGGGATGGTCAGCAGAACTCGGATTCGAAGTCTACAACATGGATCCCGAGGTTGATGGCCCGGCACTTTGGGATCACTTGATGGCTGCCGGTGCCGACAGTGACATTCTGGGTTGTGGCCAGTCATCGATGAACATTCGGCGCATCGAGGGCGGCATTCTGAACTACCGTAGCGACATGGACTGGGATACGACACCTTACGACATGGGGCTCGGAATGTTCGTCAATCTCGAAGGCCACGATTTCATCGGTCGCGATGCCCTGCGTAACGCTAGCAAGGAGCCCCGTTTCTGCGGCTTCAAATGTGAGGGTCGGCAAATCAAGTTCGGTTCCAGGGTTTTCTTGAACGGACAGTCGGTGGGTCACGTTACTGCCTACGAGATTTCGCCTTACCTCGAGTGCGGCGTCGGTTTCGTGTTGCTCGACTCGCCCGAGTTCATGGGTACAAGTGGTGTCAGCATTACCGATCGGGATGGCGTCGATTGCCCCGTGGAGCTCGTAGATCTGCCATTTTACGATGCCGAGAAAAACATCCCACGCGGACTCGAGCCAGTCGATGGAAAAATCGAGTAACAGGAGATAGAGTAAAAATGTCAAATTTTGACGGTAAAGTCGCCTTTATCACCGGCGCCGGGGGCGGCATGGGATACCAGATTGCATGCGATCTGATTGACGCCGGCGCCAGCGTACTGATGTTCGATATAAAGGCCAGGCCCGACGAAATCCCGGGCCACGCCGAACAATCCCATTTCGTGCAGGCCGATTTGACCGATGACACCGCCGTTGCGGCTGCGGTGGAGCAAGCGGTAACGTCGTTTGGCGGCATTGACTACCTCGCCAATGTCGCAGGAGCGCTCTGGTTTGACCGCGACAGGTCTGCGCTCGAAATCGACCTGGATGTCTGGGACCAGGTGATGGCGGTCAACCTGAAGAGCATGGTGCACACGGCAAGACAGGTCGTCCCCTGTATGCGCACCCGCGGTGGCGGTGCCATGGTGCATTTTTCTTCCACCCAGTGTTTACGCGGTGATTCCGCGCCCCAGGATGCTTACCAGGCCGCCAAAGCCGGTGTCGTCGCGTTTTCCAAATCGCTGGCGATTCAACTCGCAGGGGAAAACATTCGTTCTAACGTGATTTTCCCGGGACCCAGCGAATCGCCGATGCAGGATCGCTGGAAACAGAATCCCGACGCCCGCGCGGCCACGGCCAACGCGATACCACTGGGACGGGTTGGCACGGTCGCAGACATGTCAAATGCCTGCCTGTTTTTACTTTCCGACAAGGCGTCATTTATTACCGGAACCGAGCTGCTGGTCGATGGTGGCTTGTTGGCAAAACCCTGAGCCAATCGTTCCGGGCCCGTAGCCTCAAAATCTGGCATAGTACTGGTTCGTTTCAATCCTGAGATAAACCGATGACTTCCAGAACTGCGATATTGATTACCGGTGCTTCGGGTGGTATTGGCCGCGCGGCCGCAATCGAATGTGCTAACCGTGGCGGCAGGGTCGGGGTTCACTATAACGGCAACCGTGCACGGGCCGAAGCAACCCTCGCGGCATTGGCAGGTGACGGCCATCAGATATTTCAGTGCGACATTACCGATCCGGCAGCGGCCGAGCAATTGATCGAGGAAGCGGACCTGGCGCTCGGTGGCCTCGACGTGCTGGTCAACAATGCGGGAATCTCGCAGCGTCACCAGTTCGAGGAGATCGACTATGCCACCTGGCAACAGACCTGGCAGCGCATCGTCGACACCAACCTCACGGCGGCAAGCAATTTGTGTTTCCTGGCGGGTCGGAAAATGATCGCCAGCGGTGGTGGTCGAATCGTCAATGTTTCCTCGCGCGGGGCCTTTCGTGGCGAACCGCTGATGCCCTGGTACGGCGCGTCTAAGGCTGGCATGAATGCCATGGGCCAATCGCTGGCGCAGGCGTTGGGACCAAAAAAGGTGTTTGTTTACACCGTTGCCCCCGGCTTTGTCGAAACCGAAATGGCGGCCGCGGTACTGGCCTCGTCCGAAGGTGACGGCATCCGCAATCAAAGCAGTATCGGCAGGGTTGCCCAACCCGAAGAACTCGGTAAAACCATCGGTTTTCTCGCCTTCGATGCGCCTGAATTCATGACCGGCAGCATCATTGATGTCAACGGCGCGTCTTATCTGCGCTCCTGATCGGACGATCATGGTAGCGACTTATGTTTTGAATTGGGCTCCCGTCGGTAGCAAACGCCGGTCGGAAGGTAATTGATGGAATACGATTTTATCGTTGCGGGGGGTGGCCTGGTTGGTTCATCGGTCGCTTACGGTCTCGCGCAGGAGAATTACAAAGTCGCCGTGCTCGATGGCGGCGATCGTTCGTTGCGCGCATCGCGCGGTAATTTCGGTCTGGTATGGGTTCAGGGCAAGGGCTGGGATTACGCACCCTACGCAAATTGGACCGGGCAGGCGGCCAACCTCTGGCCAGAATTTGTCGACAAACTTACCGAAAAAACGGGAATCGGGGTTGATTACCAGCGTTCAGGTGGTATGCATTTTTGTCTCAGCGGTGATGAATGGGACGAGCGCATACAGGAAATGGAAATGATTCGACAACACACGGATGGATCTTTCGAATATGAGATGCTCGATCATGACCAGCTGAAAAAATACATCCCACAGATTTCGAAAGCGGTTCTGGGTGCAAGCTATTCGGCCCAGGATGGGCATGTCAATCCGCTCTACCTTTTGCAGGCCTTGCATCAGGGGATGGATTATCATCAGGTAAAATATTTTCCAAACCAGGTTATCGATAATATTGAAACCAGGGAGGGTGGTTTTTTCGCATACGCCACCGAGGGCGTCGTGTCGGCGGAGAAAATCGTTTTATGTGCTGGGCTCGGTAACCGACGGCTCGGTGAAATGCTGGGAATGGAGATACCGGTCGTCGTCGATCGCGGGGAAATCATGATTACCGAGCGGCTGCAGCCATTTCTGAATTTACCAACGCTACATGTTCGCCAGACCGCGGAAGGCACCGTGCAGATCGGGGATTCCCACGAGGACGTGGGACTGGATGACGGTACCAATCCGGCAGTATTGAAAAAAATCGCACAGCGTGCCGTTCTGATGTTTCCGTTTCTGGAACGGGTTCGGCTGGTGCGGGCCTGGGGTGCGCTCAGAATCATGACACCGGATCATAACCCGATCTATCAGCAGTCGGAGAGTTGTCCCGGCGCCTACACGGTGACCTGCCACAGTGGCGTAACGCTGGCCGCGATGCATGCGGGGCCGGTTGTCGAGTGGATTGCCGGCAGCGGCGAGCCTGATCTTATCAACCAGTTCGGCACCGACAGGTTCGATGTTTCGCTTAATTGAAGACAGGCGTTTCGATACCGTTTCGGTGCGAATTGAAAACCGCGAATTCCAGGTGCCCGCCGGAATTTCAGTTGCCGCTGCCGTATTACTCTGTGGTTTTAAAAAGGTACGTAACACCCCGGTATCCACTTCGCCAAGGTTGCCGTATTGCATGATGGGGATTTGTTTCGATTGCTTGATGCAAATTGACGGAGTGGCAAATCAGCAAGCCTGCCAGATCGAGGTCAGGGAAAACATGACGATCGAGTATCAGCTAGGTGCAGCCGAATTGGAACTGCCAGAATGAAGAGCCATTACGAGGTGCTGGTGATAGGTGGCGGACCTGCGGGTCTCGCCGCGGCCGCAGAGGCATCGCGGGTCGGCCTCGAGGTTGCCCTGGTAGATGAGCAAGCGCCAGGTGGCCAAATATATCGCAATGTTAGCGAGGCCAAAAATGGTGCCGTGAATTATCTCGGCAGGGACTATTTTCGGGGTCAAAAGCTCGTGAATGAGTTTCTGAACAGTGGGGCGACGTTTTTAAACGATGCGTCGGTTTGGTACCTGGATGAACGACTCGAGACCGGTTTGCTGATCGACGGATCCAGTCATTTCATTACCGCCGAACGGTTAATACTGGCGACCGGCGCCCAGGAACGACCCATGCCTCTGCCCGGATGGCATTTGCCCGGTGTCATGACGGCGGGTGCCGGCCAGATATTGCTGAAATCAGCCGGGATAGTGCCGGATGGGCGCCTGGTATTAGCGGGTAGCGGGCCGTTACTGCTGTTGTTGGCCTGGCAGTACCTGCAGGCAGGCGTGAAAATTGAGGCACTTGTAGACACGGCCCCTGATTCGAGATTTTTCGAAGCTATCTCCTCTTTACCCCGCGCATTAGCCGCAGTCGACTACCTGTTCAAGGGCCTGACATTCATGCGGGCGATCAGGAAGGCGCGCATACCCGTTTACAAAAACGTGTACGGCCTCCGTGCCGAAGGGGACGAGTCACTAGAGTCGGTATGTTTTAACCTGACTCGGAGTAGAGCGGGTAACCGGATCAAGGTTAAAATCGAAGCCGATACCCTGATGTTACACCAGGGTGTGATCTCCAATATACGCCTGCCCCTTGCTGCAGGTTGCAACCTGGTATGGGATGCGCTACAGCAAAACTGGAAGGTCAGAAAGGATAAGTGGGGCCAGACAAGTGTCAAACAAGTCATGGTTGCAGGTGATTGCGCCGGTGTCGTCGGCGCCCGGGCGGCCGAGTTACAGGGCAGGCTTTGCGCATTGCAGCTTGGCTATGAACTGCGTGCAATCGGTCCGGGACAGCGCGATAGATCGGCGCAGCAGCTTAACCGGTCGCTGAACCGGCATCTCTCGATCCGGACTTTTATCGATAAGCTTTATGCACCAGGCAGGGCCTATCAGCTACCGGACGATGAGACACTGGTGTGCCGCTGTGAAGAGGTAAATGCCGGCCAGGTGCGCCAGGCTGTGCGTATGGGATGCGTAGGACCCAACCAGGTCAAGGCTTTCACCCGTTGCGGCATGGGCCCATGCCAGGGCTGCCTGTGCGGCAGCACGGTCGCGGCGCTGGTGGCCGATGAAACCGGCGCATCGATGGAGCAAGTCGGGTATTTCAGGGTACGTCCACCCTTTAAGCCAATCACGCTGGGCGAACTTGCAAACACCTAGACAGACGTGACACCGCCCGCTTGGCGCGTGGCGGCATGATACAGGCAGGTATTGGGGTCGCAGATGTGTTGCTTCAGAGCGAGCAGTTTGCGAGGCCGTTGATCCAGCTGGCTAACAGGCTAACCCCTAAGTTATCGATCAGATTTGACCCCAGTGGTGGCATGCCGTGGCTGTCGCGCCGACTGGCCCTGGAAATGACTAACGAGCGTGCAGCGTCACCGGGTGCGATCAGGCGTGCGTTGCTAATGCCGAGATCGCCTTCAAGCGGTATGGCATCGCAGGTATTGGTATTGGAAAACAGCGTGGTATAGCGTAAGTCCATGGTGGATGGAGTTGGTCCACCGGGGCGATGACATTGCGCACAATTGGTATGCAGGTAAGCGCGAGCCCGATCAGCGATATTGGCCGCGGAATCGGTTGGCGAAGTTAGCGCGGGTAAATTTTGCACCGGGGCCGGTAACGGCGTCGTAAACATCAAAACATGATCGATCGTTTCCAGCTGGTTTGCGGTACGACCACTCGAGGGATAGGTGAATACGCGGTTAAGCTGCGCGGTCTCGGGACCCAGCGCGAAGCCTGCGCTGCTGGTATGGCACTCGAGACACTGACTTTCCGACGGAAAAATCCAGTCCTGGCCGTTACTGAGGACTGTCTTACCCCCCTTAACGCGCGTGGCCTCAGTTTGCTGTGGATTCCACTCATAGGTGTAACCGGCCCATACTCCGTCGGGGTGCCGCATCAAATGACGTGTCTCGACCAGGTTGCCATTGAGGCGGAAGTTTTTGACTATCACGGTACCGTTCGGAAATTCCCAGTCGTCCTCCGCATTGCGCGTTATCGTGGTGCCATTGGGCAGGCCAATGTAGCGCTCCTTCTGCGCGTCATCGGACCAAAATGGCGCGTTAATATCGTAAGGTAACAAGCCGGCATAAGGCTGGGTTATATCGACGGGATCGGTGCAACCGGTATTTGAAAGCAGGTCAGGTATCGTGTCGGGTGTCGGCGGCCCGGCCGGCACCAGCTTGCGCAAACGGCTATTGTTGATGTCGGTAAAATAAAGCTCGCCGCTTTGGTCGGCGCCGAAAGAGGTCGGGCCAAAATTCGTGTCTATCAGTTGATCGTTACTGTAACCCCCCTGTCCATCAGATTGCAGGGCCCAGATTCGACCCGATCCATAGTCGGCAAATATATAGCGCCCGACCAGTTCAGGGATTACCGAACCGCGATACACCTGCCCACCCGTAATCGAGTTACCCAGGCTGTGTGAATACTCCGATACGGGATCTATCAGGCCGCTGCCGCAACCTGAGGTATTAAAGTTGTGTGCGCCCTCGCGACAACGCCATCCGTAGTTACCGCCCAGTTCGATGGTATCGACTTCTTCGTAGGAACCTTGTCCGACATCGGCAAGCCAGAGTTCATTGGTATCGGTGTCGAAACTCCAACGCCAAGGGTTGCGTAAACCCCAGGCGTAAATTTCGGGGCAGGCGCTCGCATTTAAACCGGGCCCACATTTAGGATTCGCCGCGAAGGGATTATCGGCTGGAATAACGTAGGGATTGCCGGGAAAAGAAACCCCGGGTCCAAGGACATCGATACGTAGCATTGAGCCGAGCAAGTGCGAGGTGTTCTGCGCGCGATTGTTCGGGTCACCGCCGCTGCCCCCGTCGCCAAGCCCGATGTACAGGTAACCGTCGGCACCAAATGCAATGTCGCCGCCATTGTGATTATCGAAATCCTGGTCGACCCGGAGAATGACCTGTTCTACCGTACCCGCGCCCGGGTTCACCATGTTATCCAGGATAAATCGCGAGATCACCGAGCGCATCGCCGGGCCGCTATGATCGATGGTATAGGATAGAAAAATTTCCGGTGTCGTCGGGTAATCGGGATGAAACGCCATGCCAAGCAATCCGCCCTCGGACTGGGTTCGCACCACCCCCGATAAATCGAGATAGGTTGAAACGGCCGTGGCCGTGTCAGGATCGAAGGTAACTAGTTGCCCCGATTTACGCAGTACGAACCAACGGGGATCAGCCACGGGTTCCAGTATCATCTTGGTGGGTTGAGCAATATTGGGCAGGTTTGGAAACGGATCGATAACTGCAACGCTGGCATCCATGGTGGGTCGGGCAGGCGCGATACAAGTCTGGTTGTCGGGTCGATTATCGATCCCGGGTAATCCGCCGTTGAAATCATCATTAGTAATCGTGCCGACGGCGCTCGCCTGTGAAATTTGGGCTTCGTTCGGCGACGATAATGTCACCGTCAAGGTTTCACTCGCTTCGACGTCGGTATCACCCTGGATCGTAACGCTTATGGTTTGCAGGGTATCGCCCGCTGCAAATTGAATACTTCCGATCGACGCCTGGTAATCAATTCCGGCAGTTGCGGAACCATCCGATGTACTGTATTCAACCGTAACGGTTTCAGATGAGCTTTTTGACAGCGTTACCACAAACGTCATGCTTGCTGTGCCTGTGTCGCCTTCGGTGGCATCAGCGTTAGCAATGGATAGCGACGGCAATTCAACATCCGGTGATTCATCGTCAGAGCCGCCACTAGAACTACAGGCGCTGATCGTCAAAGCCATTAACAGAACAATGGCAACCATTAACGGTTTTTGATCCGAAGCCAGGGACGTTCGATCGCGCATGTTTCAAATTATAAACTAATTGGGCCTGGCAGCCTGTTAAATAGTTGGGTTGCAAATACGGCAAACAGAAATTTATTGGCAGTTGAAAAGCGAACATGCCACACTGATTCGCTATGGAGAGCACGGTAAACCTTCCGGTATGGCTGTTTATCCTGTTGCTGGTAACAGCCCTGCTGCTGGTGCTGGACCGAATCCTGCTGCCGGGGTTTCGCTGGTATTTACGGCGCCGCGTTAACCGGGTTATCGAAGAAGTTAACGCCCGGCTTGATATCGAGATCAGGCCTTTCCAGCTCACCCGCAAACAGGCGCTGGTCGATCAACTGGTGTTTGACGACAAGGTCGTCGCGGCGATGAAGGAATACGCGGCCGAGCACAGCATGCCGAAAGAAGTCGTGCAGGCCAAGGTTTTCCGGTATGCCAACGAGATTGCGCCGTCGTTTAACGCCTACATTTACTTTCGTTTTGGCTACTGGCTTGCCAAGACCCTGGGACGAATGCTTTACCGGGTGCGGGTCGGGTTTTACGACGACCGCAAACTTTCACAGGTCGATCCCAACGCAAGCGTCGTTTTCGTCATGAACCATCGCAGCAACATGGATTACGTGTTGGTGTCATTTCTCGTTGCCGAAAAAACTGCGCTCTCCTACGCAGTCGGGGAGTGGGCCAGGATCTGGCCGTTGCAATCCCTGCTTAAATCGATGGGTGCGTTTTTTGTGCGTCGTAACTCTCGCAATGTGCTGTATCGACGGGTGCTGGAACGCTACGTCAATCTCGCGACACGTGCCGGCGTTTGCCAGGCAGTGTTCCTCGAGGGCGGATTGACGCGAGACGGATTGCTGCGCCAGCCGAAGCAGGGATTTCTCGATTACATGCTGCGCGACTATCGTCCCGGCAGTGATCGCGATGTTGTTTTGGTGCCCGTGGGCATTAACTACGATCGTGTGCTGGAAGACATGAGCCTGGTACGAAAACTCGATCCGGAGGCTGAAACCAGGAGCCCCTGGTTTGTCATTAAAACGAGTTTAAAATTTGGATTGAAAACACTTTTGATGAGCCGCAAAAAACGCTGGCTAAGGTTCGGCTATGCCGGTGTCAATTTCGGTAAGCCGGTATCGGTTTTTGAGTATTGCCAACAGCACAACATCAATCTGTCTGAAATCGACCAGGCCAGGCGTTATCAATACATCGAAGCGCTCAGTCATCAGTTGATGGATGAAATTGCCAATGTGGTGCCGGTGTTACCGGTAGCGCTAATGAGTGAAGTTGTACTTGCCAACCAGTCTGACTCGCTCAGCGAACTGGGGGCAAAGACACTAGCCGTTACGCGCATCGAGGAACTGCATGCCCAGGGAGCCCCGATAAGAATTTCGACTAACACTTGCGAGGACGTATTGACGGCGGCGCTTTTGATGCTGGAGGGACGCGGATTTATCGAGCGTAGGGATGGTCTTATTCGACCGAGAGCGGAAGCGCTGGACCTATTGAATTACTATGCAAATTCAATCGACCAGTGGCAAACCGGGACATCGTCTCGAGTTGAATCTTGATTTAGAGCCCGCTAGCCGCGATCGCGTCGCAAGTGGTTATATGGATTTTCCGAACCTTTAGCGACCAACGCGGTTCTCAATCGGCGGTAGCGCAAGAAGAAAGTCGATCAGTGCTTCGCGGTCTTCCGCTGTTAAATTTCGGATTTCTTCGATCACTTTATCCATCGAGCCGGCGGTATACTCGCCGTCTGGAAGCTCACCGAATTTCAAAAACTCCTGTATCGCGGCCCGATCCCAATCTCCGATGCCGGTGCCCTTGTGGGGTGTTATGTTGGGTACCAGTTCGTCTTCTGGACCGTGTGCGTTACCTGCATATGCGAGGTTCTGTTGTAACGCACCAAACAGGTTACGGGGTGTATGACATTCGCTGCAATGACCCAGGGCTTCGGCAAGGTATGCGCCTCGATTCCATTGCGCGCTTCGTTCGGCATGTTGCTGGAATTTACCGGGATTGAAGAACAGCCATTTCCAGGCCTTTGCAGCAAACCGCCAACGCAGAAACCAGGCCAATTCGTGGGCGCGATTAGGCTGCACCGATGCCGGCAGCGACAGGATGTAGGCGTACAGGGCACGTACGTCCTCGACCGTCATGCGCGTATATGACGTGTAGGGGAATGCTGGGTAGTAGTCATAGCCCTCTGGTGATACGCCGTGATGTAGTGCGCGCTGGAAATCGTCGGCGTTCCAGTCGCCGATACCCGCAGTCTTGTGTGCGGTTATGTTGGGGGAATAGAAGGTGCCAAAAGGCGTCTCTAACGCCCGCCCACCGGCTAAAGGCTCGCCGTTTTCCGCCGTATGGCAATGACGGCAGCCACTGATCTGTAGCACGTATTCCCCGCGCGCAAGCAATGGGTCATCGGCCGGGGTTTGCGCGCCAGCACCGCATGGCAATGCCACGATGAGCATACTCAACGTGGCGAGTAAACGCGGTTTCAGGATCATGAATGCATCATAGGCAGCAGGCAATCGAATCGTCAACGAGCAGATATTCGTTGGGAAAATGCTGTGGGATTGTAAGGAAGCCCCTGAGCTTGCCGAAGTTCCAACCGATGGTGGTCGTTTGCACTGAAGCCCGGTGCCGCAGTTGGGTCACCGGGTTCTTTAATCTTCTCGAGTTGAATTCCGCCAGGCAGATCGTGGTCTTTATTGCATCTCGCGAAATTCGTCGTGACATCCCTTGCAGGATTTGCCAACTGGGCCGATTTTGGTCTTTAGCGCATCGATGCCGTTACCGGCTGCAGCGGCAAGCTCATTCACCGCCGTGGCGTATTTTTTACCATATTTACCAATCTCCGGATAAGTCGTCCAAATTTTCGGCAGGGCGGTGGTATCACCCATGTAATTGTCGATATCCGAGCCCTTTGGCCAATGGCGGCTGGCGTCGAGGTCAAGCAGGAGTTTCAGATTTCCAGCCAGTTTATTGGCCATGGCCGCGTCATAATCTATCTTGCCCTTCGCCATCGCGAACAGCGGCCCGACATTAAAGGCGCGCAACTGCATCTCACCCTGGCGTGCCTTGATTGCATTTTTAAGTGGATCATTCGCAGTGTAGCCGGGTGCGGCAAGCGTTAAGCCAATGAGCAGAAAAAAGAGTCTGGAAGCGGTTCTCATGATGGTTCTCCGTGGTTGTCCTGGTTACGGCTTGGTCGGGGGATTATATATGTTAATAAAATTACATCAAATTACTCATAATTGCGCTATAGTGCTGCAATTATGCAGCACATCAACTGGGACAATCTGCGCTATGTGCTGATGGTTGCCAACAAGGGATCGATCGCCGCGGCCGCGCGTGAGCTCGAAGTTAACCGCACTACGGTACTGCGGCGCATCAACCTGTTCCAGGAAAATCTCAATTGCCGTATTTTTGAACGTGGTGAATCGGGTTATGTTTTGACCCCGGAAGCGGAGAAAATGATCAATGCCGCGCGCGAAGTCGAGGACACGCTATTTACCATGCAACGCCAGATTGCCGGGCACGAGCTTAAACTCGAGGGCGAACTGCGGGTCACGACGACCGACTCGTTCATGGTATCAGTGCTGGGCCCCCACCTCGCGACATTCAACCAAGAATACCCACACATCGTCGTCGATTTACTGGTGACCAATAGTATTCTTGATCTCAATCGGCGCGATGCCGACGTCGCGATCAGGCCAACCCGGTACCCGGATTCGAGGCTGGTCTCACGGCGACTCTGCGATGTCGAGTTCGCAGTCTATGCATCT
This sequence comes from Gammaproteobacteria bacterium, assembly GCA_029862005.1. NCBI lineage: Bacteria > Pseudomonadati > Pseudomonadota > Gammaproteobacteria > Gammaproteobacteria bacterium. Next base: position 120,553 of record JAOTYD010000008.1, read on the forward strand.
GCCGATTATCTAGAGTCGGCTGCGCCAGGTGCTATTGCCGATGGCCGTTGGATCGGCCTTGTCGACAGCCTGGGGGTAACGCCGATTGGCAACTGGTTCGAAACGACCATTGATGCCGCCAATATATGCATGCGCTGCGACTCGTTTGTTGCCCTCCGAATTGCCGCGGAAGCAGGTATCGGACTCGCGCTATTGCCGAGCTTTCTGGGCGATGCATCTCAAACCCTGACCCGGCTGGAATTTCCAACTGCCGAACTGACCACGGGGTTGTGGATATTGACCCATCCCGACCTGGTGCGTTCGGCCCGCGTGCATGCATTTATCGATCACTTCAGCGAAGCGCTTGGCTCGCCCTGATCCGGGTAATCGCGATCCCGCTCAGAATCATACCCAGTGCGACAAAATGCTGCCAGCTCACGGGTTCGGAAAGTAACCATGCGCCGCTGAAAAATGCGACTACCGGAACCAGGTAGTTAATCGTTGACAGGAAAGTAGGGCCAGCGCGATCGATCACTGCAAACAAGATGATCGTGGCAAGGCCGGTCGGACCGATGCCAAGCCAGATAACGGCGATCATCGAATCCTGGCTGATGTTATTGTTTTCAGGTGCCAGCAACAGCCAGAACGGCAGAATGACGAGGCTTGCCATGATGAGTACACCGCAGGCGCCCACCATCGGACTGAAGCGCGGTAAACGCTTGATCAGAATTGCATTGACCGCGTAGCAGGTTGCCGCGGTGAAGATAGCAAGCGCGCTCCAGAATTCGCGACCCCCACCTTCGAACACGGGCCCGAGCAATACCACGATCCCAGTAATACCCAGAGTGAAGCCGATTAGCTTGTAGCGATTGAGGGTTTCACCTGCGACCAGGTAGTGCGCAAAAATCATTGTCATCAGCGGCATGATCGCCATGATCATACCGGCGATCCCCGAGTTAACCGTTTGCTGACCCCACGAGATCAGAAAGAACGGCAGGGCGTTACCGGCAATTGCCATCAGTAGAAATCCCCCCCATATCCGCAGATCCTTCGGAATGCTCTGCCCACGCGCATACACCACCAGGGCCAGCACCATCGCACCAAGCACAAGACGATAGAACACGATAGAAACCGGGTCGATTGTTCTGACCGATATCGCGATGATTAAAAACGAGGTCCCCCATAACGCGACCAGGCCCATCAGCAGCGCCCAGTTCAGCAGGATTGTTCTTGAATTCAAGGCCTAGTCTTGCAGCTGAGGCAAGCTTCGATACAGCTCGAGTGCTTCCGGATTGGCAAGCGAATGGATATTCTTGACCGGGCGGTCATGCACGACTTCGCGTACTGCGAGCTCGACGATCTTGCCCGACTTGGTGCGCGGGATCTCGGCCACCTGGACAATTTTGGCGGGCACGTGACGCGGTGTGCATTTCGTGCGCACGAGGCGACGGATACGGTCCTCTAGCGCCGCGTCGAGGTTAATCCCCGGCTGTAACACGACAAACAGCACCACGCGCACATCGTCCTGCCATTGTTGACCGATGACGATGCTCTCGACAACTTCATCGAGTTGCTCGACATGACGGTAAATTTCGGCGGTGCCAATGCGCACCCCGCCGGGATTCAGGGTCGCATCGGATCTGCCAAAAACGATAATGCCGTTGTGATCGGTCAGCATGACGTAGTCGCCGTGATGCCAGACATTGTCGAAGCGTGCGAAGTAGGCGTTGTGGTACTTTTCGCCACTTTCGTCAGCCCAGAAGTAAACCGGCTGGCTGGGAAAGGTCTGGGTACAGACCAGTTCACCTTTCTGATTGCGCACGGGGTTGCCGTCGTCATCGAAAACGTCGACTGCCAGACCGAGACCGCGACACTGGATTTCACCGCGGTAAACCGGCAGCAGCGGGCAGCTGATCACGAAACAGGATACGATATCGGTGCCGCCGGATACCGAGGCAAGGCAGACGTCCTGCTTGATGTTTTCGTAAACATAATCGAAGCTTTCCGGCGCGAGCACCGAACCGGTCGAGGCAATCGTGCGCAGAGCCGACAGGTCGAACTTATCCATTGGGCGCAGCTTCGCGTTTTTCATCGCATCGATGTACTTGGCCGAAGTACCAAATATGTTCAGGTCGATTTCCTCGGCATAACGCCACAGCACTTCACCATCCGGGTAGAACGGCGAACCATCGTAGAGTACCAGCGTGGCCTGACTTGCCAGCGCGCTGACCAGCCAGTTCCACATCATCCAGCCCAGCGTGGTGAAGTAAAACACGCGATCCCCCGGGTGAATATCACAGTGCAGCATCTGCTCTTTCAAATGCTGGATCAGCGTGCCGCCCACCTTGTGCGTGATGCACTTGGGCTTGCCGGTGGTACCCGACGAATAGAGTACGTAAAGTGGATCGTTGAAGTTGCACGCGACGAACTCGATCTGATCGACCGGATTGTCGATAATGTTTTTCCAGTCAACGGCTCCCACCTGGTTGCCGAACCCGGCAAGGTTGACCTGGATAAGCTGCTCTACGCTCGGTAACTGGGCGCAGATATTCCTGATCTTGTCGCTGATCTCATGCCGTTTGCCGTTATAAAAATACCCGTCGACGGTAAACAGGAAGCGGGGCTCGGTCTGGCCAAAACGATCAACCACGCTGTCTTCGCCAAAATCGGGCGAAGTCGACGTCCAGACGGCACCGAGGCTGGTTGCAGCAAGCATCGCGACCACGGTTTCGGGCATATTGGGCAAATACGCGGCGACGCGATCGCCGGCTTCAAGCCCGTTAGACTTAAGCCACGCAGCGACGCTGGCAACCTGGTCGTAGAGTTCCTGGTAGGTCAGCGAGTACTCGACCTGGTCTTCGGCGCGAAAGTAAATGGCGACGTCGCTATTCCTTTTGCGCAGCAGGTTTTCGGCAAAGTTGAGCGTTGCATCGGGAAACCATTGCGCTTTCTCGATGTTTTCACCGTCGACCAGGATGCGCTCGCCCTTGTCGCCGATAATTCCACAAAAATCCCAGGTTTCCGACCAGAACGCTTCCTTGTTTTCGATCGACCACTGGTAGAGCGCATCGTAGTCGTCAATCGCAAGGCCATGGTTCTGATTAATCTGCTCGATAAAGCGCGTCATGTTGGCCGCGTCGATGCTGGCCTGGCTGGGTTTCCACAGAAGATCGGATTCATTCATAATATTATTGTCGTCTCGCGGCTCTCGTATCGTCATCCCGCGGCTTGACCCGATACGTCGGACCGGCGGGATCCAGTTAACTCAGCGTATCCGAAGGACACACATTACACCAGACAACCAAAAATCAAAATATTGTCGACCTGCGGCCGGATTATAATACCGGGTCACGCGGTTACGCCGCGGGACGGCACGGTTATTTACCTTTCCACACCGGGTCACGCTTCTCGGCAAACGCCTTGAAACCCTCCATGTTGTCTTCGCTGCCGTAAAGGGTATCGACCGTTTCAAACTGCCGCTTGGTAATCCAGTTCATTGCCTCCTGAAACTTCATTGCCTCGGCTTCGCGCGCGACCTCCTTGATCGACGCAAATACCAGCGGCGGTCCCGCGGCGAGTTCAAACGCAATTTCCCAGACTCTATCCATTAAGTCATCCGCCGGCAGAACCTCGTTAACCAGGCCCCAGCGCAGTGCTTCGGCACTATCCATCCAGCGACCGCGGTACAGCATTTCCATCGCCACGTGGTAGGGAATGCGCCTGGGCAGTTTTATCGTCGCGGCGTCGGCCAGCGTTCCGGCCTTGATCTCGGGCAGTGCGAAGCTCGAATGCTCGGAGGCATAGATCAGGTCTGCCGACAGCATCAGCTCGAAACCGCCGCCGACCGCCATGCCGTTGACCGCGGCAATTACGGGCTTGTTGAGTCCGCGCAATTCCTGCAGGCCGGCGAAACCGCCAACGCCGTAATCACCGTCGACCGCGTCACCGTCGGCGGCCGCTTTCAGGTCCCAGCCCGCACAAAAGAATTTATCGCCTGCGGTCTGTATGATCGCGACACGCAGTTCCGGATTGTCACGAAACTCACGGAAGGTTTCACCCATCAAGCGACTGGTCTTAAGATCGATGGCGTTAGCCTTGGGTCGATCCAGCGTTACTTCGAGAATCCCGCCTTCGCTGCGGGTCGTGATGACATCAGACATTTATTTTTGCTCCTCTAGAACAATTAGTGCATCGGCCGCGAACACGCCATCGCCCTGCGCACCGATCAGTAACGGATTAACGTCAAGCTCGACCAGTACTTGCGAGTTCGAGATTGCGTATTGTTGAACGGCAAGGATAGCATCCACGGTAGCCGTAATGTCCGCAGCAGGTTTACCGCGAAATCCGTGGAGTAGAGGCGCCGACCTGAGGCCCGCCAGAGCATCTTCGATTTCGCTGTGCCGTGCCGGGATAATCAGGGTTTTACTGTCTTGCAAAAGCTCGACCAGGATGCCGCCACTGCCGACGGTCAACACGAGTCCGAATTGCTGGTCGCGCGTGACCCCGACAATGAGTTCGGCCAGGGCTGGCTTCATGGTTTCGAGGTACAGCTGGTGGCTGAGCTTCAACAATTCGCTGGCCGCATTGTTGACTGCTTCAGGCGATGACAGGTTCAGTCGTACGGCGTTGAACTCGGTTTTATGCGCGAGGCCCAGTGTCTTCAGGACGACCGGAAATCCCAGGGCCTCGGCCTTTTCGATTGCTTCAGCTACCGAGTTCACACGGCCACCTGGCGGTATCGGCAAGCCTGCTGCAAGCAGCGCCAGTTTGGCATCGGACTCGTCCAGGGTAACCTGGTTCGCGGAGACCGGGGGCAATTCGATCACCGGGTCAGCCAGTCCCTGTTTCCATGCGATACCGATGTCGGCCGCGATTTCGGTCGCCTGCAGTGCTTCATCGATACCGAAAAAACTGACGATGCCACGTTCGCTGAAGTCTTCGGTATATTCCTCGGGAATATTTTCAGGCATACCGACCACAAAGGCACCCCGGGCGTGGTTGGCGGTCAGTGCTGCTTCGAAGGCGTCGACCGCGATATGCCACTCCCAGTCTTCGCAGCGCGCGTGATGCGGGAAATCAAGGATCAGGTAATTCAGATCGAAACCTACAGCCGTCATGGCGCGATAGGTGGCCTCCATTACCTCCCGGTTTGCCCAGCTGTAGGTCTGGTAATCAAGCGGATTTGCTACCTTGACCAGCGGGCCCAGTGCGGCCTCGATCGGTGCTTTCTGGTCAGCGTCGAGGTCGGGAAAGTAAATCTTGTGGCGCTCGGCGGCATCGGCAATGATGCTTGCCTCGCCTCCGGAGCAACTCATCGACGATACCCGGTAACCCTCGAGCGGCCCATGCTGGTGCAGCAGCTTCAGCGTTTCCAGGAACACCGGGATTGAGTCTGCCTGGCCAAAGCCATTACGGCGTAAAAAATCGCGGGTAACTTCGTGCGAGCCAACCAGCGAAGCTGTATGCGACATCGCTGCTACCTGCGATTGTTCGCTCTTGCCGACTTTGAATATCACGATCGGCTTGTTTAACGCGCGCGACTTTTGCGCGAGCTGCTCCATGGTAGCGATCGAGTCAAATCCTTCGACGTACATGCCGAGCGCGGTGACGCGTGGATCGTCGAGTATCGTGAGCGCGATCCTGGATATTCCCACCACTGCCTGGTTGCCGACGGTAACAACGTAGGCCAGCGGCAGGCCCCGTTGCTGCATCGTGAAGTTGATTGCAATGTTGGAGGATTGGGCAATGATGGCAACGCCGGTTTTTCCCGCTTGCAGTCGTTTGCCACCCTGCTGATCGGGCCACAACAGGGCGCCGTCCGCGTAATTGATGAAGCCGTAACAGTTGGGACCGAGGATCGGCATGTCGCCGGCGGCCGCGATCAACGCTGACTGCAGCTCACCGCCGGTCCGGTCCGCTTCGAGGAAGCCGGAGGCGTAGCATACCGCACCGCCGCAGCCGCGCTCACGCAATGCCCGGACGACGTCGATGGTGCCATGACGGTTCACCCCGACAAAAGCCGCATCGGGATCACCTGGCAGGTCTTCTACCCGCTTGAATGCCGTTAATCCCCGGATTTTGGTTTTCTCAGGATGCACCGGCCAGATGTCACCGCTATAGCCCATCAATTGGCACTGTTCGACCACACGGCTCGCATGCAGGCCGCCGATAGCGACGATCGATTTAGGACGCAGCAAGCGCTCGAGGGTAGACATTAGCCCCCCAACGGGCGCAACAGGTCACGCGAAATGATATGGCGTTGAATCTCTGAAGTACCATCCCATATCCTTTCAACCCGCGCATCGCGCCAGAACCGCTCCAGCGGCAATTCATCCATCAGGCCCATGCCGCCGAAAATCTGGATTGCCTCGTCGGTGACGCGCGCCAGCATCTCGGTCGCGTAAAGCTTGGCACTCGCAATTTCGCGGTTGGCCTCTAGCCCCTCGTCGAGACGCCAGGCAGCTGACAGGGTCAGCCAGTCGGCGGCATCAATCTCGGTAATCATGTCGGCGAGCTTGAACGAAACACCCTGGAACTTGCCGATCTGCTGGCCGAACTGTTTACGCTCGGCGGTATAGGGCAGGGCGTATTCAAACGCACGCCGCGCGCGACCGACACTGGTTGCAGCAACGGTTAACCGGGTTGCGTACAGCCATTCGTTCATGACGTCGAAGCCACCGTGCAATTCACCCAGGATTTGCGAAGCAGGTACTCGACAATTGTCAAAATTTAAAATGCAGTTCTTGTAGCCGCGATGGCTGACCGAGTTATAACCCGGCCTGATTTCGAAACCAGGTGTCCCGCGGTCGACGAGAAAGCAGGTAATCTTCTTTTTGACACCGCGTGGTGTTTCCTCTTCGCCGGTGGCGACAAACACGATGACGAAATCGGCAATGTTCGCATGACTGATGAAATGTTTGCTACCGTTAATGATCCAGTCGTTACCGTCCGGTTTTGCATGACAACTCATGCCGCGCACGTCAGAACCGGCGCCGGGTTCGGTCATTGCCAGCGCGTCGAATTTTTCACCCTTGACCGTCGGCAACAGGTACTGCTCGCGTTGTTGCTCGTTACAGGCCTGCAATATTCCCGAGGGTCGGCCGAAAAATACGGCGAGGCCATTTGAAGCGCGCCCGAGTTCGCGTTCCAGCAACGTGAAATCGAGATGCCCGAGACCACCGCCACCGAATTCTTCCGATATGTTGGCCGCGAAGTAACCGGCCTCGATACACTTGTCACGAATCTCACGCCCGATTTCGAGTGGTACCTCGCCAGTACGTTCGACCTCGGCTTCGTGCGGATAGATTTCGTTTTCGACGAACTGCCTTACCGTATCGACGATCATTTCCTGTTCAAAACTGAGTCCAAAGTGCATAGTGATTCCCCTTTTTACTCGTCGTTGGCTGCTTGTAATAGTTGCTGTTCATATTTTGCCAGGGTCTTGCCCGCGCCCCAGTTGTTGCCTTTAAGTGCCTGTAAAATCGCAATCAGGTTGTCGTCACGAATCGTTTCCAAATCACGGGGACTCAGGCCATCGGCCTGGGTTTCACATTGATCGCCGACTTCGTTGACAAACTCCTCTGTCAGCTCAGGCACATCCATGAGCTTGGTCCAGGGCCATTTCAGGCAGGGGCCAAACATCGCCAGCATCGCACGCATGCCACCTTCGCCACCCGCGAGATGAAAGGTTTGCATAGTGCCCATTTGTGCCCATCTCAGGCCGGGGCCGTAGGCGATCGCCGTATCGATTTCATCTGCGGTGGCAACCTTGTCGTGCAACAGCCAAAGCGCCTCGCGCCACAAAGCCTCCTGCAACCGATCCGAAATAAATCCTTCGATTTCAACACGGCAATGCAGCGGGTGCATGCCAATTTCGGTATAGAATGATTTTGCCCATTCGATATATTTCGGGTCGGTTTTTTCACCACCGACCAGTTCGACCAGCGGTAGCATGTATACCGGGTTGAAAGGGTGGGCGACCATCAGGCGTTGCGGGTGCAACATCTCGGCTTGTAACTCGGTCGGCATAATGCCGGAAGTTGATGAGGTGATGATCGCGTCCGTGGCAGCGCTGGACTCGATTTCTGTATAGACGGCACGCTTAATATCAGGTCTTTCCGGAACGGACTCGATAATCAGCTCGGCGTCTCGCGAGGCTTCTGCTGCAGAATCGTGCCAGCTTATCGATCCCGTCGTTGGGCGCGGTGCCGAGGTGAGCCTGGCATAGGCGCGATCGGCGTTTGTCAGCACCGCCTCGAATTTGTTTTTTGCATCGGCTGCCGGGTCAAATACCGCGACATTGATACCATTTTCGATCAAGCGTGCTGCCCAACCGCCGCCGATAACACCACCGCCGATAATGGCGGCCCGTTTTATTACTGCCATTGAAAGTCGCTCCTATTTCGAAACCGGTGGGCGTTTTTGTAATTGCATCTTTTCGCGTACCTCTGCTGGGGTCATCAGGGTCGCCCCCATGTTGGTGACTATGGTTGCCGCCATTTCGACGAGCTGTGCGTTGGTTGCCAGTTCGCCTTTCCTGAGCCAGAGGTTGTCCTCGAGGCCAACGCGCACGTTGCCACCCGCGAGCACCGTCGCCGCCGCATAGGGCATTTCATTACGCCCGATCGAAAATGCGGAAAAGGTCCAGTCGTCGGGGGTGTTGTTGACCATCGACATGAAAGTGTTCAGGTCGTCCGGTGCGCCCCACGGAATACCCATGCACATCTGGACCATGACCGGGTCCTGGATAATGCCTTCCTCGACCAGCTGCTTGGCAAACCACAGGTGGCCGGTTTCGAACACCTCGATTTCCGGACGCACGCCGAGATCGGTCATCATCTGGCCCATCGCGCGCAGCATGCCGGGGGTGTTGGTCATGACATAATCGGCCTCGGCAAAGTTCATCGTGCCGCAGTCCAGCGTGCAGATTTCCGGCAGGCACTCGGCGACGTGCGCAACGCGCTCGGTTGCGCCGGCCATATCGGTACCGGACTCATTCAGTGGCAACGGATTTTCGGGATCCCCAAACACCAGGTCACCGCCCATGCCCGCGGTAAAGTTGACCACAACATCGGTTTCGGAATCACGAATGCGATCGATAACTTCGCGGTAGAGTTCGGGACGACGGCTCGGTTTGCCGGTCTCGGGTTCGCGCACGTGGCAATGGACGACCGCGGCACCCGCCTTGGCGGCGTCGATCGCGCTGGCGACAATTTGTTCTGGCGAGCGCGGCACGTGGGGTGAGCGATCCTGCGAACTGCCGGACCCGGTTACCGCGCAAGTGATAAATGGGGTTAAATTGGCTGTTAAAGGCATAGCGCACCTCCGGTAATAGAAGGCGCATGATGTCACGGAAATATTCCCCGTGATTGCAATTTAACGCAATATATTTGACAATTTGCGCAATGAATATTTTCACCTCAAGCGACGAAAAACTGTGCATTACGCTGCTGGTGTTGCCGGATTCTTCGATGATGTCGCTGGCATCGGCTCTCGATACGATGCGTGCGGCCAATCGTATCGCTGGCCGCGTTCTGTTCGATTGGCAAATCGCAACCCTGAACGGCAAAACCGCGCGCCTGACCTGTGACCTGCTGATCGAGCCCGATGTCGCGCTGAACGCCGATTCCAGTGGCGATGTGCTGATCGTCATCGCAAGCTTTAACCAGCAGCACCATGCCGGACCCGCGCATTTGAAACTGATCAAACGCGTCGCGCGCAATTTTTCCGCGGTGGGCGGCATCGAGGCCGGTAGCTGGATCCTGGCGCGAGCCGGGTTGCTGCAGAACCTGTCGGCGACCACGCACTGGGAAGACCTGGAAGATTTCACCACCCATTTCCCCGGGGTCGACCTGAAACCTGATCGTTTTGTCATCGATGGCAAGGTGTTTACCACCGGTGGCGCCTCGCCGACCTTCGATTTCATGCTCTACCTGATTCGAATACGTTACGGCTATCCGCTTGCGATCGAGGTATCGAGCGCATTCATCTATGACGGTGTGCATAGCGCCACCGACACCCAGCCGCTGGTCTCGCTCGGCATGTTGGAAAACAATGAACCCCGGGTCGCCGCGGCAATTCACGTGATGGAACGGCATATCGACGAACCCATTGCGATGACGCAGATCGCGCGCGAGGTAGGTATATCGATCCGCATGCTCGAGTACCTGTTTCGGCAAACCCTGAACATGTCGCCGGCAGCCTACTATCGTCGCCTGCGATTGCAGACCGCGCGTCGATTGGTGGTGGACACGCGTCTCAGGTTGCAGGAAATCGCGATCCGAACCGGGTTCAATTCCCTGTCATCCTTTTCACGCCTGTTCAGGAATTACTACCAGCAATCCCCGGGCGATTGTCGCCGCCAGGCACAGGCCGTAACCTGACTTAAATCATTTGACGCAAATAGACAATCATCAGTCGCGCATAAATCTCACCCTGTAGAGGTCTGTGATAATATCCGTTGATTCCATAGGAATTGTCGCTAGAATACTCGGCCTTCGGATGAGGTCCCGGGCGTTTTATACGGCTCGATATTGGCGCCGGGGTGGAAATCGAGATACCCGGTTTATTGTGTAAAGTGACGGTGGTCGAGGAAACCGATCCCCAAGGCGAGAAACTGACAGCGTAATGAAAGTACTGGTATGTGTGAAACGCGTCCTCGATCCCCAGGTCAAGGCGCGCGTAAAAGCGGACGGTTCGGGTGTCGACCTGGCGAATGCCAAGATGACGATGAATCCCTTTTGTGAAAACGCCCTCGAGGAAGCGCTGCGCATGCGCGAGGCCGGTATCGTCGAGGAGATAATCGTGGCCTCGGTTGGCGGTGGCAAGACCGAGGAAACCCTGCGTCATGGGCTCGCGATGGGTGCCGACCGCGCGATCCAGGCGGTTACCGAGGATACACTCGAGCCGCTCGCGATCGCCAAGGTGTTGAAGGCAATTGCCGAGCAGGAAGGTGTCGGCCTGGTTATCTGCGGCAAGCAAGCGATCGACGACGATTCCAACCAGACCACGCAAATGCTGTCTGCGCTGCTTGGCTGGTCACAGGCGACTTTCGCGTCGGATATCAAGATCGAGGGCGAACAGGCGACCGTGACCCGCGAGGTAGACGCAGGCCTGGAGACGATCCAGGTGAAGATGCCGGCAGTCATCAGCGCCGACCTACGCCTCAACGAGCCGCGCTATGTAAAGCTGCCCGACGTCATGAAAGCCAAGCGCAAGCCGATGGACAAGATCGAACTCGAAAGCCTGGGATTAGATACTGCGAATCGATTGACGACTTTACAGGTTGAAGAGCCGGAAGGACGCGCAGCAGGCATTATCGTCAACAGCGTAGCCGAGCTGGTGGAAAAGCTGCGCAATGAAGCGAAGGTGATTTAGAAATGAGCAACCTGGTAATCGTTGAGCACGATAATAACGAGCTGGCCGCTGCAACCCTGCACGCGGTAACAGCAGCACAACAGATTGGCGGTGATACTGACCTGCTGGTGGCAGGAGAAAATTGCGCTGCTGTAGCAGAAGCCGCTGCGAAGATCGCTGGCGTTTCCACGGTCAAAGTAGCCGACAATGCCAAGTTTGGCCATCACCTGGCGGAGAACCTTGCCACGCTGATTGTCGAACAGGCGAGCGGTTACAGTCACATCCTTGCCCCGGCAACTACATTCGGCAAGAACGTCATGCCACGGGCGGCGGCGTTACTCGACGTCGCACAGATCTCCGATATCGCCGAGGTTAAATCAGCAGATACTTTCGTGCGCCCGATTTACGCCGGTAATGCGCTGGCCACAGTGCAGTCTTCCGATTCGATCAAGGTCATTACCGTGCGTACGATTAAATTCGAAGCCGCTGCCACCGAGGGTGGTTCGGCCAGCGTCGAGCAGATCAGCGGCGGCGCCGATACCGGGCTTTCAACCTGGATTTCGCAAGCGGTTGCCGATAACGACCAGGTCGACCTGACCTCGGCCAAGATCGTTGTTTCCGGCGGTCGCGGCATGCAGTCCGGCGACAACTTCGCGATGTTGCATTCGGTGGCCGACAAGCTCGGTGCCGCGGTCGGTGCGTCACGCGCCGCGGTTGATTCGGGCTTTGTGCCGAACGAGTTCCAGGTCGGGCAGACTGGCAAGGTCATCGCCCCTGACCTCTACATCGCGGTCGGAATTTCCGGTGCGATCCAGCATCTCGCCGGCATGAAGGAAAGCAAGGTCATCGTTGCCATCAACAACGACAGTGAAGCACCAATCTTCCAGGTCGCCGATTATGGTCTCGTTGCGGACCTTTTCGAAGCCGTTCCGGAGCTTGACGCCGCGCTCTAAGCAGACATCATCCCGCTTCAGCGTCCCGTCGCGAAAAACTTACACAATATCCGTCGAGTTGATCACGGCGGACTTTTTGCGGTTGTCAGTTGGGTAGATACTAAAAAAGCCAGCTGGATTTTTAAACCATTCGACGGCAAAATGTTTGGTATAAATGCTGGTACCTGGATACCAGGAATTTGATAATCAAACTGGAATCAATCTGACAATGCATTGATTCGATTCCACCCCTAAAACATTAACTACCGAAAACGTAGATTCTTCCCGAATGCAGGCGCTCGATTTAAAGAAACAAGCGGCGACCTTCGGCGAGAAGCGGACGTTGGAAATATTTACTTGGTGGAATAGTGGAAAATGGGTGTTAATATTTCCTACATGCATTCGAACGATGATCTTTTGTAATATGGTTATCCACAGTGCCCCCGAGTACCAGTCGAAAATAAAACCATTCCCAGTGAGATTGTTGGAAGGTGGTCCGTAACTGGAAAACCAAATTGGGAATACGAATTTACTTCCGACGGTAAGTACTATGTAACCGGCCCGGCCTCACAGTTCAGTGTCTCCCCAGATGGAACAGAATTGGATTGGGGAGGCATTCCGTATACACGCATCATGGGGTCCGGGACTGATTTAGTGGGAGTGTGGCGACACAGCGTTCCTTGCCCAGACAACGATTGCGATGAATGGCATTTCCGTGCTGACAACACATTCACGTGTCACTGGGACGACGGCCAAGATTACTTCGGCACCTATACCGTTTCGGCAGATCAGCTATCTATTCGCGAGCTACGATATATTTTAACAAGCCAAGGGAACACTATAACCTTCGATCCTCCATACGGGACCGATCAGAGTGGAACCTATACTGTAGCTAGTGACGTGCTAACAATTACGTTTGCTACCTACACGATCGTTTACAATCGAATACCGTAGATAGAAATTTGTAGCAGGGCCTCCTTGGGTCGCTTATCGCCGCTGACTCATTGAGTTTGAGGGTCTATTTTCTCCAAAGGAGACTCTCAGTGAGCTGGGCTAGGAGGCAATCTTCGGCCATTAACGGACGCCCGCTATTTCCGCGATAATAAGTTTTCAGATTAACTTCGTTAAGAACAGCTGTTACGTGGGTCTCAAAGCTACGACATGAAAAGAATACTATTAGCCGGAGCAACTGGATATTTGGGAAGTTATCTAGCAAAAAAGTTAGCTAGAAACGCATGCGATCTGCGTGTCATAGTGCGCTCACCCGACAAACTGTCAGACCGAGGTATTGAAGTCGAGGACGTGTTCCATGCCGAAATAACGCGCCCAGAGACGCTAAAGGGCTGTTGCAGCGGAATCGATACGGTCATTTCAACAGTAGGCATTACACGACAGAAAGACGGGCTTACTTACATGGATGTTGACTATCAGGCCAATCTGAATTTGTTGAACGAGGCTCGTGAAAGTGGGGTTAGAAAATTTATATATGTCTCGGTTTTAAACGGGGATAACCTGCGCCATATGCAAATTTGCGATGCCAAGGAAAGGTTCGTTGAACAACTGGAAAAATCGGGTCTTGATTACTGTGTCGTTCGGCCGAATGGATTCTTTTCCGATATGTCTGAGTTTTTTTTCATGGCACAAAAAGGAAGGATCTACATTTTTGGCAGTGGTGATCAAAAAACCAATCCAATTCATGGTGAAGACCTTGCCGCAGTGTGCGTTGACGCGATAGAAGGCCCGAAACAAGCCATCAAGGTCGGCGGTCCCGAAACATTGACCTATAATGAAATTGCCAGAATTGCTTTTGAAGTCGCAGGAACTGAGCCAAAGATAACTCGAATCCCAAACTGGGTACGAACGACATTACTCTGGCTGATTAGAGTCTCCACAAACAGCAAATTCTACGGGCCAGTCGAGTTCTATTTGACTGTCACTGCGATCGATATGATTGCACCCGAATATGGAACGCATCGACTCAGAGACCATTTTGTCATGTTGCGACAACGAGACAAATAGCAAGCGCCTGTGGTCGGACTTAACCTTACTCCAAAGGTACTATTTCTCGATAATGGACGCCAGTCTGCCTCGGGCAGACTTCGACTTTCGGCCACAAGCAGCCGCTCGGCGGTGATCCGATAATTTGTGATCGAGTCAAAAGCCTTATAATCCGGCTGGTCGGCATCCGGAAGCAAGCCCATGGAAAAATTGAAAGAATATATCAAGGATCAAATCTGGATACTTGAATATCCAGTCAGGTTTGCGGGCATGGATATATTTGGGCGCACAACGATTATC